>CAMCZA010000034.1 GCA_945885515.1 Ferrithrix thermotolerans DSM 19514
AGCCGCCAAGGTGACCTTTCTTTGATCGTGATTGATTATTTGCAACTTATGGGTGGCGATGGTCGACCAGAGAATCGTCAACTCGAAGTCAGTGAGATAAGTCGAAAATTAAAGCTATTGGCGCGCGAATTTAAGATTCCAATCTTGGCCTTAAGTCAGTTGAGTCGTGGATTGGAGTCGCGAACAGACAAGCGCCCAACACTTTCAGATTTGCGCGAATCTGGCGCATTAGAGCAAGACGCCGACGTGGTTATGTTTTTGTATCGCGAAGAGGTTTACAACCCAGACAACAAAGACGAACTAGGTTCAGCAGAACTAAGTATTTCAAAACACCGTGCTGGCCCACTCGGCAAGGTTCGGTTGGCGTGGCTTGCTGCGTATACGCGTTTTGAAAACTTCGCCTCCGACTCAAGTTCTAATTAGTAAGTGAGTTAGCGGTCTCTAAAGATGTTTCTTGGCGAAGATCTACTTGCTTGGTTAGTTATTGCCCTTGGTGGTGCAATGTTTGCTGGCAATGTTGCTGCATTGATCCGTCCCCCAAAAAAGCGACGCGACGAAAATGATTTGGTTAAAGCACCGATCGCACGCAGTTTGGTGATGGCAACGATTGGCGGCATCGCAGCATTGTGGGCGCTAGTTAGTTTGTTCTAAAGTCAAAGACCTCACCAGTCGTCGATTCGTCTCGATTCTTTTTTCTTGCTGGCGTGACGCTTACCTTCAAGGCGGCGCTTAACCGATGCCCGAGTTGGTTTTGATTTTCTGCGATCAGGTGTTGGTGGTTTTGCGGCGTTGTCAATAATTTCAGCCAGTTGGTTTAGACAAAGTTGTCTGTTGCGCCATTGGCTTCGACTCGTCTGACTTGTTATTCGAATTCTTGTGGCTAGCAAACTTTGGATTCTTCTTATCAAAAACTCTGAGCCAGTAATTTCAGAAGTTTCAACTATCAATGTGGCCTTTGATGAAGTTTTATTGATGTGTTGCCCGCCTGCACCACCTGATCGGGCAAAGCTCCATTGCATGGCGGTACTTGGCACGACTAGACCGCTTGTTGTTTGCAGATCCTCGTCAGGTTTCACTTTGGCAAGTCTTGCCCAAGTTTTGAGCGGGTGACGGGAATCGGACCCGCGTATTCAGCTTGGGAAGCTGATGTTCTACCACTGAACTACACCCGCAATTAGGTAATTGAGCGTAGCAAGCCTTGTTTCTCGGCAAAATTTCAGATCAGTCTCAGATTTACTAAGGTTTCGTAGTTGTGATTCTGTCTGACCGAACAATTCGAGAGGCTCTCGCCAATAAGCGGATCGTGATTGACCCGCTGGATGAGTCGTGTATCCAGCCATCATCTATCGATGTCAAAGTCTCAAATCTTTTTCGAGTGTTTCGCAATCACACTGCCAGCACGATAGATGTTAAACGCGACTTGTCCGAACTGACCGAGTTGGTTGAGATTCAACTTGATGGTGTATTTATGTTGCACCCAGGTGAATTTGTTCTGGGTTCAACTCTTGAGCGAATCGGGCTTGCCAATGATTTAGTTGGTCGTGTTGAAGGCAAAAGCTCGTTGGGTCGTCTCGGTCTTTTAATTCACTCAACCGCAGGTTTTATTGACGCCGGATTCGACGGTCATATCACGCTTGAACTATCGAATGTCGCAAATTTACCGATCACGATCTACCCGTCAATGAAAATCGGTCAAGTCAGTTTCATGACGATGACCACACCAGCAGACAAGCCGTACGGCTCGGGTGCAAGTGGATCAAAATATCAAGGGCAACGTGGTCCGACACCCAGTCGATACTTTGAGAATTTTAAATAATTAGCTGAAGCTTTGCGAACTGTTGGCAATGTTTGCCGCTGATAACGGTGCATATTGGTTTGCTACTTCTCGCTCACCATTTTCGATCGCATCTAATAAATGAATTGCAATGTCACCGACCTTGATCTGCGATTCGTCTTTGCCAGCGCCCTTCACGCCGTCATCAAGCATGATGTAACAGAACGGACAAGCAGTGGCGACGCGGGTTGCCCCAGTGGCGATCGCCTCTCGTGCGCGCTCATCGTTAACTTTTGTGCCGATGTCTTCTTCCATCCACATTCTTGCTCCGCCCGCCCCACAGCACATGCCCTTGGTGCCGTTACGTGGCATTTCGACAATCTCAATTCCTTTGATTGAGCCCACAACTTTTCGTGGGGCAATATACACATCGTTGTGGCGACCGAGATAACACGAGTCGTGATAGGTGATGCGTTCTTCGAGAGTTGCATTAGTTACATCTAACTTTCCAGATTCGATTAAATCTTCAAGCAATTGTGAGTGATGGATGACCTCATAGTTGCCGCCAAGTTGCGGGTACTCGTTTTTAAGAGTGTTGAAACAGTGTGGACACTGAGTAATAATTTTCTTCACTCCCATACCGTTAAGCATCTCAACATTTGGCATCGCCAACATCTGAAATAAGTATTCGTTGCCACTGCGCCGGGCACTATCGCCTGTGCACATTTCGCTTGGTCCCAGTATTGCTACATCAATGCCGGCGCGCTTGAGCAACTTGGCCATCGACTGAGTAACTTTCTTGTTCTTGTCATCGAAACTGCCTGCACAACCAACCCAGTAGAGATATTCGCTCGTAAATGGCGCGCCTGGGTCAAGAATTTCTACATCTAGATCTTTGGCCCATTCGCCGCGATCTGTTTGACTCATTCCCCATGGGTTACCTTGATTCTCCATTGCCCTATAGGCGTTGCCTAATTGCGCAGGAAAGTTGCTCTCCATTAGCGACAAATAGCGACGCATGTCAAGAATCTTGTCAAGAATTTCAATATTCACCGGGCAAATTTCATCGCAGGCTTTGCAACTCGTGCAAGACCAAATTTCTTCGGCAGTGATTCGTTCAAACAATAAATTTGCGCCGATTTTGATTTCAGCGTCGGCACTCAGCGGTGGAGACACCTTGCCACCAGGAGCATGGGCTGCAGTCGCCGCCATTACTTCGCCACTCTTAAGAATGATTTCGCGTGGATCAAGAGGCTTACCTGTTGCATGAGCTGGGCAGACACTGGTGCAACGCCCACACATTGTGCAGGCATCGAGATCGAGCAACTGCTTCCAAGTGAACTCTTCAACTACATGAACGCCAAATGACTCAAGAGATGTTTCTGTGAGATTAGGCATTGCCTTCATCGCACCCTTCGGGCGTTCACGATCTTTGAGATACATATTTAATGGGGATGTAAACATGTGACGCAACATCGTGATCGGCAGAATTGCCAAGAACACCACAAATGTCAAGACGTGAGCCACCCACCATCCCTGATGCCATGTTTGCAACATTCCAGCGCTGTTGCCATTAACAAGTTGAGCCAACGGATAACCAACAACGCTCCACTTCTCATGATCAAGATTTACTCCAGCAGCCTGGCCCTGGGCGATGCGAAACATCTCAGCGCCAAAACCGGTGACGCCGATGGCTAGCAATACGCCGAGAATTAGTGCGTGCTCAGGTTTTGTTTTGATACGAATTCGATATGGACGCTGAACATATCTTCGAATAATTGCCCATACGACACCGCCAGTGAAAACAACGCCCGCAACATCACCGACTAACGCGTACCCCCGATAAACATCTCCGTGCAGAAACTTAAGTGCTTCGGGCATTTGGTGATCAATTTCAAGAACCGTTGTCACGCCAAGCAGTACAAGAAATCCAAAGTAAATCATTGAATGCATTAAGCCGGCAGCGCTGTCACGCAATAAAGTTCGCATGTATACACCAGAGCGATAATCTGCGAGTCGACGCTTGACATTTTTTGTAGTCGTCTTGCGTTTATCTGGAGCGCCCCGCTCCCAGTTACGAATTCGATCCGCGAATCGCAACGAACCCCAAATCAACATCATCGGGATCACCGTGTAGAAAGCAACTTGCAATGCCGTCGGTATTCCACCGAATACTTCGCGGTGAATTAAAGAAGTGCTTTTCCAGCCAGTTAGTTGCGGGACAATGCCAGAGATCATCGTAAACAAACCGATACCTACGCCAAACGCAATTGATAGCTGGTACGGCTTGAAGCGTTTTGTTAGAGGTGCATTAGCTGACATTTTTGAGTTCGATTTCTCCAGAGAGATTGTTGAATCTCAGACTAGTTTTCTCAGCCGAAATAAGCGCGATCCAAATCGCGAATTCGCATGGCCAAAGCCCCAAAAAGTTTGTGGGCTAGTGCAGGCACCTTATCGATCACACGCAGAAAGTTGCCGCGACTGATGACAAGAACTTGGCATTCAGTGTCACAAACGACGGTTGCCGTTCGCGGACCGTTATCAAGCAGCGACAATTCACCGACTACCGAACCCGTGCCAAGGGTGGCTACCTTTTTGCCACTGCGCTTAACAATGGCTTTACCGCTCAGAATAATGAACGCTTCTCTACCTGGCTCACCTTGCTTGGTCATAGTTTTGCCCTTGGCGAGAGTTACTTGATCGCCAGCCTTAGCGATTCTTTCTAAATCTTTAGAAGAGCATGAAGAAAACAGGGGAGAGTAACGCAGGTGTTTTAACGAGTTTTTGAGATTTGCCATGCCTTAGATAATAGGTCAATGGTGGAACCAGTCGCACACGAGTGCCAACAAACACTATTTTTCAGTTTTTGACTGATTTGCTACGGCTTGCGTTGCTTTTGCAATTTGGATTGGATCACCAAGAAACTCAACTGTGACTAGGTCTAAGCCGTTTTTTGAGGCGGTAGAAAACTCGTATTTACGAGGTACTCCAGTTGGAATATTGAATTCAGAAATCTGCTGGGGACTGAGTTTTTCCAGGTACATCACAAGTGCTCGAAGTGAATTGCCGTGCGCAGTAATCAAAATATTTTTACCGTTGACCAATTCTGGTGCAATGTGTGTCTCAAAATATGGCACAACTCGCTGAACAACATCTTTTAAACATTCTGATGCAGGAAGTTGTTCAACTGGAATATTTTTATATTTGAGATCTTGGGCAGGATGTTCTGGGCTTGAAATATCAACTGGCGGTGGCGCTGTGTCATAACTGCGTCGCCAGATATTTGTTTGTTGTTCTCCGTATTTTGCCGTGGTTGCTTTTTTGTCGAGTCCTTGGAGTGCGCCATAGTGGCGCTCGTTGAGGTGCCAATCTTGGTGGGTTTCAATTTGACTTTGATTCAGCACACCAAGAGCGATTCGATTGGTTTCGATGGCGCGAATCTGCATCGATGTAAACACAAGATCAAATTGAAGTCCTGCTTTAAGCATTGTTTGGCCGGCTGTTTTTGCTTCCTGCTCACCTTTTGCCGTCAACGGCACATCGTGCCAACCAGTGAATAAATTCTGCTCGTTCCAGGTGCTTTGACCGTGTCGCAACAGCACCAATACGCCAGTCATTTTTGCCCCACAGCATAAATCGTAGGTCTTAAATATCGGTAACAATGGATGTATGGCAATAGACGGAGCATTTGATGTGGTGGTCGTTGGCTCTGCAAATTTAGATTTAGTTGCGCGTACCCCGCGGCTACCAAGACCCGGCGAGACGGTAACCGGCTCACAGTATTTTGAATCGTGCGGTGGCAAGGGCGCCAACCAGGCAATTGCGGCTTCTCGCGCTGGTGCGAGGACTGCGTTCATTGGAGCAATTGGAAAAGATCATGCGGGCGAAACTTTACGCGCCGCATTTACATCCAACAATGTGGATACAACTGCCCTGCAAACAGTTGAAGTGTCAACAGGTCGGGCGCTGATTGGTGTCAGTGATGATGGTGAGAACTCGATAATTGTTGTGCCGGGCGCCAACCACGCGATCACGGTTGGCGAGATTCAACAAAACGCAAGAACTATTTCTTCAGCGAGGGTTCTTCTATGTCAACTCGAAGTTCCGATTGAAGTTGTGCAAACTGCATTTTCTTTGGCTGGCACCGACACACTTCGAATTCTGAACCCTGCTCCTGCTGTGCCTTTGACTAGTGAGTTGTTGGCCTTGGTTGATGTGATAATTCCAAATGAGCACGAATTGAAACTTCTTGGTGGCGCAGATGCTCTTTTCAAACACGGAATCAAGACGATTATTGTCACCCAGGGCGCGCAAGGGGCGACGTTGATAACTCAAGATGCCCAAACCAAGATTCAGCCCTATGTTGTTGTTCCCGTTGATTCAACGGGTGCCGGAGATGCATTTTGTGCGATGATTGCGGCCCGACTAGCAATTGGCGAACCTATGGCTGAGGCGCTGAAAGCCGCAGTAGTTTCGGGGGCTTTAACGACCCTGGTAGCAGGTGCGGTGCCGTCGTTGCCCATATGGAGTATGGTTTCTAGCAAACTTGAGTCTATGTGACTCAAGTTATATGAATTAGCGGTTGTTAAGCTCTAAAACTGCTTTTATCGTAATAGTTGCTTGCCGAAACCCCCTTCGGCAAGCACTTAAAAATTCACTATTTGAATGGAGTCAAAATTATGTCAAAAGCAGTCGGAATTGACCTCGGAACAACGAACTCAGTCGTATCGGTTCTTGAAGCTGGCGAGCCAGTAGTAGTCCCAAACTCAGAAGGCTCCCGCACCACACCATCGGTTGTTGCATTCTCCAAGAGCGGTGAAGTTTTGGTTGGCGAAGTCGCCAAACGCCAGGCGATCACCAACCCTGAGCGAACATTTCGCAGCGTAAAGCGACATGTTGGCTCATCTTGGACATCGAGCGACATTGACGGCAAGAAATATACACCGCAAGAGATCAGCGCTCGAATTTTGATGAAGTTGAAGCGCGACGCCGAGGCCTACCTCGGAACATCTGTTACTCAGGCAGTTATTACCGTGCCTGCATATTTTGACGACGCACAGCGAACTGCAACAAAAGAGGCTGGTCAAATTGCCGGCCTTGAAGTCCTTCGAATTATTAACGAGCCAACTGCAGCAGCTTTGGCATACGGTCTTGAAAAGGGCAGTGAAGACGAAACGATTCTTGTTTTCGACTTAGGCGGTGGAACATTCGACGTCAGTGTTCTTGAAATCGGTGACGGAGTATTTGAGGTCAAGAGCACTCATGGTGACACTCACTTGGGTGGCGACGACTGGGACCAGCGAGTAATTGATTGGCTCGTAAAAGAATTTAAGTCCGCCCATGGTGTAGACCTCGGTACTGACCGAATGGCAACTCAACGACTAAAAGAAGTCGCTGAAAAAGCAAAGATTGAACTTTCGCAAGTGCAACAAACGCAAATCAACTTGCCGTTCATCACCGCAACACCGAGCGGCCCGTTACATCTTGATGTTTCGTTGAGTCGCGCAAAGTTTCAAGAAATGACCAACGATTTGTTGGAGCGCTGTCGCAAACCGTTTGAGCAAGCGATCACCGATGCCGGCATCACAAAGAGTGCGATTAAGCACGTAATTCTGGTTGGCGGTTCAACTCGAATGCCAGCAGTGCTTGATTTGATTCAATCACTTACCGGCAAAGAACCAAATCGTTCGGTGAACCCAGACGAAGTGGTTGCTGCTGGAGCAGCGATTCAAGCAGGAGTTCTGCGTGGTGATGTCAAAGATATTTTGTTGCTGGATGTCACGCCATTGTCCCTAGGAATTGAGACAAAGGGTGGCGTAATGACCAAACTCATCGAGCGCAACACGACAATTCCGACCCGTCGAACCGAAGTTTTCACTACTGCAGACGACATGCAACCATCCGTAGAGATTCATGTGTTGCAAGGTGAGCGCGAGATGGCCAGTTACAACAAGACTCTCGGAAAATTTCAACTCGTCGATCTTCCACCGGCACCCCGTGGAGTTCCACAAATTGAAGTCACCTTTGATATTGATGCCAACGGCATTGTTCATGTGTCGGCAAAAGATCGTGCAACAAGCAAAGAGCAATCAATGACAATTACCGGTCAGTCTTCGCTTTCAAAAGACGACATCAACAAGATGGTCAAAGATGCTGAAGCGCATGTCGAAGAAGACAAGAAACGACGCGAAGAAGCCGAAGTTCGCAACAATGCTGACTCGCTCGTTTATCAAACCGAGAAGGTATTGCGCGAGCAGGGCGAAAAGCTTTCTGAAGATGAGCGCAAAGCAGTCGAAGGACCACTCGCCGATCTCAGGTCGGCACTTAATGGCAGTGATCACGAAACAATTAAGAGTGCCACCGAAAAACTTATGACTGCAAGCCAAGACTTCAGCCAAAAGCTCTATGAGGCGGCGGCACGCGATTCAAATGCTGCAGGCACATCGGCTTCTGGGCAAGCGCCAGGTGAAAATGATTCTGACATCGTTGATGCCGAAATCGTCGACGAGAAATAATTCAAGAGCATTTCGTAGCCATGGACGAAGAAACAGCTGAGACCTCGAGTCAACAAGAGGCTCAGGTACCTGACGAAGAGTTGAGTATCGAGTTTCTGATCGAACAATTAACAAAAGAGCGCGACGAATTTAAAGACATTGCGCTGCGCGTTCAAGCCGAGTTCGAAAATTATCGCAAGCGCTCGGCGACACAACTTATTGACGAAGTCGATCGCAATTCTGGGCGACTCGTCGAAGGTTTATTGGCAGTTGTTGATGCCTGTGAGGCTGCGGTGGCACACGAAATTAGTGGCGTTGAGCCAATTTTAAGCGCATTACTGAGTGCCCTCAACAAGCAAGGTCTTGAAGTTCTTGAATTATTAGACACGGTGTTTGATCCGAGTCTTGCCGAGGCAGTGGTTCATGAACCTGCAGACAACGAAGGTGGCGAGACAACTGTGATTGAAGTTCTGCGAACTGGTTATCGCTGGAAGGGGCGTGTGTTGCGTGCGGCGATGGTCAAGGTGAAGGGTTAATTCAGGCAACCCGCGATGACGGCACAACGCGAGTGGTTCGAAAAAGATTATTACGCCGTGCTCGGTGTCAATAAAGACACTGCGGCCAAAGAGATAACAAAGTCGTATCGAAAACTGGCGCGAAAATATCATCCAGATACGAATCCAAATAACGCATCGGCTGAAGAGAAGTTCAAAGATATTTCGGCGGCATATGACGTGTTAGGCGATGAATCTCGCCGTCGTGAATACGACGAAGTTCGTCGTGCAGGGCCATCAGCGTTTTCTGGTCACAGCGGAGCAGGATCACAACATTTCAATACTGGCGGTCCGGACATCAACGATCTAATCGGTCAAATGTTTGGTGGTCGCGGGTCTCGCTCGCGTGCTGCTGCCGGCCCGCAACGCGGAAATGATGTCGAGGCCTCAATCACACTCGATTTTGTTGATGCTGTTCAAGGAATCACAACATCGCTGCACTTGACATCTGAAGTGCAGTGTCAAACATGTCTTGGATCCGGAGCAAAGCCCGGGACATCAGCCAAGAGATGCGGACTTTGTGGTGGTCGTGGTGTGATTGAAGAAGATCAAGGACCATTTGCATTTTCTTCACCGTGTTCTCGTTGCAACGGTAGAGGATCAACTATTGATAGCCCTTGCAAAAATTGCAAAGGTCTTGCAACCGAAGTTCGTGATCGCGAAGTTAATGTGCGAATTCCTGCTGGCGTTGACAATGGCCAAAAAATTCGTCTCAAGGGTCGCGGCGCACCAGGGCGTGGTAACGGCCAACCTGGTGACTTGTTTGTGACTTGCAATGTTCTTGCGCATCATTTGTTTGGTCGCGAAGGTAAAAATCTGACATTGCGACTGCCGGTTACTTTTTCTGAAGCCGTGTTGGGTGCGACGATTGAAGTTCCGACGCTTGATGGAGAATCTGTTGTCTTGCGTTTGAAGCCATCAACACAACCAGGCTCACGCCATCGCGTGAAAGGCAAAGGCATTCAATCGGCACAAGACTCTGGCGACTTGATTGTCACAGTTGATGTGGTGGTGCCAAAAGAAACAAGTAAACAAGAACAAAAAGTAATTGAAGAACTAGCTCGCCTAAGCACAGAGTCTGTGCGAAGTCACATTAAATAATTATTTTATAAAAGAGAGGGATCATGGATTTTGAAACTCAGGCCGTTTATGTAATTTCGGTGGCCGCGGAGCTAGCCGGAATGCATCCGCAAACTTTGAGAATTTATGAGCGTCGTGGTTTAGTTCAACCCGCTCGCACTGCAGGAGGCAAGCAACGCCGTTACAGCAACGCTGATATCGCTCAGTTGTTGCGCATCGCTGAACTTGCCGAGATTGGTATGAACCTTGAAGGAATTCGCCAAGTAATGGCCCTTGAAATTGAGGTGGCTGCACTCAAAAAACAACTTCAGTTAATGCAAGATCAACTTACGCGTGCAACATCTGATACTTCAACTCGTTACGGGTTAATCCCATTGCGGCAGTCAGTCACGGTGTTTGGAAGTCGGCCAAGTATTTTCAATCAGGAGTAATGATTGACGCGGACTAGACTTTAAACACGTCCCCTAGAGTTTTATGAAATAGGAGCGTTTGATGCCTGTAACTGTCGTCGTTGGAACCCAATGGGGCGACGAAGGCAAGGCAAAAATCATCGATTTACTAGCAGAGTCGCATCAAATCGTTGCTCGCTATCAAGGTGGGCACAATGCTGGTCACACTGTTGTCGTTGGCGATCAAAAGTATGCGTTACAACTTGTGCCGAGCGGAGTTTTTTATTCGCATGTAACGCCGGTGATCGGTAATGGCGTCGTTGTTGATTTGCCGACATTATTCAAAGAAATTGACACGCTTGAGTCACGCGGAGTTTCATGCGCGCGACTTAAAGTCTCAAGTCTGGCTCATTTGATTTTTCCATGGCACCAATCGCATGATGCTTTGAGCGAGTCAGGTTTAGGTGAAAACAAAATCGGGACAACGCTAAAAGGAATCGGCCCTGCGTATGCAGACAAAGCCCGTCGCGTCGGAATTCGTGCTGGAGATGTGCGTGATCCGAAAAGGTTCGAAACCCTTGTGCGAGAGCGAGCAACGGCGGAGCAAAAAGTCTTGGCGGCACTTGGTGGCGAGAAGTTAGAGATTGATGCGATTGTTGCGAGTTTCACCAAGTTTGGTGAGCGCTTGTTGCCATATATTTGCGACACGGTGAATTTTCTGCATGATGCACTCGATAAATCAGGCGACCTCCTTCTTGAGGGTGCGCAAGCAACTTTTTTGGATATTGATCACGGAACTTATCCATTCGTGACGTCTTCAAATCCAATTGCTGGCGGTGCGTGTGCCGGGTCGGGTCTTGGACCACGCGACATTACGCGAATCGTCGGTATCGCCAAGGCTTACACAACACGGGTCGGTAGTGGACCGTTTCCGTCTGAGTTAACCGGCGAGTTGGGCGACAAGGTTGTTGATATCGGCCACGAGTTTGGAACCGTTACAGGTCGTCGTCGTCGACCGGGCTGGTTGGATTTGGTGATGTTGCGTCACGCTGTTCGTCTTAATTCGCTGACAGAAATTGCGCTCACGAAACTTGATGTCTTGGATACATTTGAAACAGTTCGAGTCTGTGTGGGTTATGAATTGAACGGTAAGTCACTTTCGGGATACCCAGATGATGCGCAATTGCTCGGCGAAATTACTGCCAAGTATGTAGATCTTCCGGGCTGGAAATCCTCGGTACGTATGATTCGTAGTTATACAGATTTGCCAAAGCAAGCAAGATCGTTAATTGAACTTGTTGAGCAACATTGTGGAGTGCCAGTAACAATGATTGGCGTAGGCCCCGAGCGCAACGAATGCGTCGTGCGCAAATGATCGAGCGATACCGCCTGCCTGAAATGGCAGAAATTTTTTCGGATGAATCTAAGTTTCGGCGCTATTTAGAAATTGAGTTACTAGCCACCTCGGCACATTGCGAACTCGGTGTTGTGCCAAGTGATCATGCGCAGATTTGTCGCGAGCGTGCCCCAAAAGTTGACAACGAGTTTATTTTGGCAGTTAGTGAGCGTGAACGAGTAACCGATCATGATGTCGCTGCGTTCGTAGATGTTGTTCAACAGCAAATTGGAATGCCGGCTGGTGCGTGGATTCATCATGGGTTAACAAGTTCAGATGTCGTTGATACGGCATGGTGTTGGATGTTGCGTGACGCTGCGACCTTCATAGATCGCGCACTCGTTGATTTTTGTGAAGCAGTCATTGTGCTTGCCGAAAAACATCGCGACACAGTAATGATCGGTCGAACTCATGGAATGCACGCTGAGCCAACAACGTTTGGCGCCAAAGTTGCGCTGTGGGCATTGCAGTTGCGTCGAGATCGTGATCGGTTAGATGCCGCAACAAAAAGAATCTCAGTGTGCAAACTTTCAGGTGCGGTCGGCACGTATTCAAATATTGATCCACGCGTAGAACTAACGGTTGCCAAAGCACTTGGCTTGCAAGCAGTGCCAGCGACTCAAGTCATCGCCCGCGATCGACACGCCGAATATTTATGGGCGTGCGCAAGCATTGGCACAACAATCGAGACAATTGCTGTTGAATTGCGACATTTGCAACGCACAGAAGTAAACGAAGTTCGTGAAGGTTTCGCAGTCGGCCAAAAAGGCAGTTCGGCAATGCCGCACAAACGAAATCCGATCTCGTCTGAAACTTTGACAGGCTTGTCTCGGGTTTTGCGAGCAAATCTTCAAGTCGGTTTGCAAGATGTTGCGCTTTGGCATGAGCGAGACATTTCGCATTCGTCGGCAGAGCGAATTGTTCTACCAGATTCGTCAATGTTGGCTTATTACATGTTGCGACGAGCCACAAAGTTAATAACAAATCTCGAAGTCGATAGTGCACAAATGATAAAAAATCTGAATCTAAGCCACGGTGTGGTCTTTTCGCAGTCGGTATTGCTTGCTCTTGTTGAGTCTGGAATCTCGCGAGATGATGCATATCGACTTGTCCAAGAACTCGCAGGGCGTGCAGTGGGTGAATCAACTCAGTTTCGTGAACTTCTGGCTGCTGACAAGCGCATCGGTTTAACACCAAAACAACTAGACGAGATATTTGATCTTAAGAAATCTGTCAAACATACAAATCGCGTCTTCGAAGCCCTTGCTTCGAAACAGTTGTAATTGATTTAAATCTAGAGATGTCCAAGCTTCCACCGCTTGACTTAGCGAGACAAGCATTGCGTGAACATATTCTTCTCCATTCATTGAAGACAGGTGTGTTCACTCTTAAATCTGGAAAAACGAGCAACTGGTTTCTCGACTCGAAACAAACAGCGTGTCGCAGTGATGGAATCTTGCTTGTCAGCAATGTTGCATTAGCAATGTTGCCACCAGAAATTGACGCGATTGGTGGGCTAACGATGGGCGCTGATCCAGTTGCATTTGGCATCGCCGCAGTTGCGGCAACACGGGGCAGAGTCATGCGCAGTTTTAGCGTGCGCAAAGAGAGCAAAGATCACGGGATTACTGGTCGCATTGCAGGCGCACTGCAGCCCGGCGATCGTGTGGCAATCGTTGAAGACACCGTTACGCGTGGCACTTCGCTATTCGAAGCCGTTGAAGTTGTTAGGGCTTTTGGCGCAACACCGGTGTTTATAACAGTGATCGTTGATCGGGGCGGTACTTGTGCGGCAATGGCAACTGAAGCAAAAATTACATATCAACCAATGCTCAGCGCTCCCGATCTTGGCTACGCTTTTGGATCATGAGCACACGTTCAGTTTTCACTAAGTCGTTATTCGCAATTTGCCTGTTGCTTGGCACAGCCGGTTGTTCAAGTTCAACATCTGATTCTGGCGACGAAACTAAATCAGAAGCGACATCAGACGTAACATCAGACGTAACATCAGCAACTGACGAAGTTGTCGAGATTTCAGTAATCATCGGTCAAACTTCGGGCTCGGCAGTTGCCTATCAAGCAACACTTGGCTCAACGGTGCGACTCAAAATTCTTAACCCCGACGTCGACGACGAGTTTCACCTGCACGGCTACGATCTTGAAAGCGGAGTTACCCCCGCCGGCCAAGAAGCAATCGTCGAATTTACTGCCGACAAACTTGGCACATTTGATCTTGAAAGCCACGTCACCGGCGAATGGATTCTCACACTCGTCGTCGAAGAATAATCGTCACACGCCAATTTGGCTTACGCACGATTAAATAATCATCTAGTTTTCTAATTGTGGTCGGGACCGGCGTCGATCCGGTGACCCTGCGCTTTTCAGGCGCATGCTCTGCCTACTGAGCTACCCGACCGCGACGAGTGTAAACACCCGCCGTGGCGGTCCCGACGGGACTTGAACCCGCGACCTCCGCCTTGACAGGGCGGCGTGAACTCCAACTTCACCACGGGACCAGATTCTGCTATTGCTGAAACTGACCTTTTGCACCCCCAACGGGATTCGAACCCGTGCCGCCACCTTGAAAGGGTGGTGTCCTAGGCCACTAGACGATGGGGGCAGGGACCTACTATCCGTTGAGAAC
>CAMCZA010000035.1 GCA_945885515.1 Ferrithrix thermotolerans DSM 19514
CGACCTTGAATCGTTGCCTGCGTATTTTCGGTACGCTCTTCAACCCAACGCACTGGTGTGTTGTGTTTGCGGGCAAGCGCCATGCACAAGAGTTCTTCTGCATAAACATCGAGTTTTGAACCGAAACCACCGCCGACGCTTGGCGCAACGACGCGAACTTGTTGTTCGGGTATGCCGAGTGTCAGGGCCGACATCACTTTCAAAATGTGCGGAATCTGCGTCGACGAATAGAGGGTTATGTCTCCACCAAATGGTTGTGGCACTGCTGCAATTGCACGTGGCTCCATCGCCATTGGGATCAGTCGCTGCTGAACATATCGCTCTTTAACTTTGTATTTGGCTTTTTTGAATGCTTCTTCAACACAGCCAGGTGTTTCTTCTACTAGTAGTGGCCAGGTGTAACTCTTGTTCGTGCCGAGATCAGAGTGAATAACATTTTTATCACTCAATGAATCTTCTAGATCAACAACGGCCTTCAACGGCTCGTATTGCACATCGATTGCATCAAGTGCGTCACGCGAGGCAGTTTCATTCGTGGCCAAAATCGCGGCTACGCCGTCGCCGACATAACAAACTTTGTCAATCGCAAGTGGATAATGCGCAGGATTCTTCATGTCTGTTGTCACTGGCCACGCACATGGCATTGGCGCAGCCCATGCTGATTGCAAATCTTTGCCTGTGTAGATGGCAATGACGCCAGCGATTTTCAGCGCAGCAGAAACATCAATTGATTTAATTTTTGCGTGTGCATACGGTGATCGCAAAACTGCAAGGTGCAGTGCACCAGGAATATTTAAATCGTTTGTGAATTTTGCCTCGCCTGTTAATAGCGGTGGATCTTCACGACGCAAAAGTCGTGTGCCGATAATGTTGGTTGGCTTGTTTTCGGTGATTGTCATGACGAGCCCCTTTTACTTTGCACTCGCTGCAGCGAGTACCGATTTGACGATGTTGTGATATCCAGTGCAACGACAAAGGTTGCCTTCAAGCCCCATACGAACTTGTTCTTCGGTCGGTTTCGGGTTTTCGTTTAACAAACCGATTGCTGCCATCACCATTCCTGGTGTGCAGTAGCCACACTGCAGACCGTGGTTCTCCATGAATGCTGTTTGCATTGGATGCATCACGCCGTCTTTAGCAAGGCCTTCGATTGTTGTCACGCTTGCTCCGTCTGCTTGCACCGCGAGCATTGTGCAACTCTTTACTGCTTCTCCATCCAGATGAATGGTGCAAGCACCACAACTCGAGGTATCACACCCGACATTCGTGCCAGTTAGCCCAAGTGTCTCGCGAAGATAATGCACGAGCAAAGTTCTTGGCTCGACATCGCCTTGATGTTGCTTGCCATTAACAGTGACTGAAACCTTCATCGTCAACCCCCGATTTTGTTTCGGCGAGTATCTTCAATTTTTTGAAGTATCGTCGCCTACCCCAATAATGCCCTTACTAGGCATAAATTCACAAATCCTGCTAGTTGTCTATTCTTTTTAGGCTTCGCACCGCGAATATCAGGCTCATCACGCTCAATATGGCGATGGCGAGTAGCCCGCCATAGGCATTAGACCAACTCATGTAGTCGGCTGAAGTTTCGTTTACCCACCCTGATCTCGACAAGCGAAAGATGTTGGTGATCGGGTTGATTCGTGCGACGGTATGCAACCAACCCGTCATCACATTTAGCGGCACTTGCGCCGTCGACATAAACATCGTCAGAAAAATTGAAAGTTGCATGATCGCTGCGCCACGCATGTCTTGAAATCGGTAGGCAAGTCCTAAACCCCAACCTGCGCCAATTGTCGCGATGCCGAGTGCTGCAATTAGCGAACAGACATAACTTAAAACTCCGGCTGTCGGTCGGGCGCCAAGCATTCCTCCAGCAATGAAAACAACGACTGCAACCAGTGTCACGCGAATCCATGTTGCAAATAGAGGGCCAACAATAAGTGAGAGGCGAGATGTCGGTGACATTCGCAACCGATCATAAAAACCATTTTCTAGATCGCGGATCAATGAGAACCCGAGTCCAACCCCGCTGAAAGCAGAACCCATCGCCAGCCCGAGGGGCATGAACCAATTGACTGATCTGTCGGTTGGAAACCCCGGAAGTTTCGTTAATGCAAAAAATGTTCCCGAGAAAGAAACCATGTTGAAGATCGGCATCGCCAAAGTTGGGAAGAACGCCGAAGGAAGTCGTCGGGTATTGATCAAACTGCGCTTAATCAATTGACCAGCGCTACGCATCGTGGTTATATTCAGATCTTTTTCTTGCAGTCCGGTTTGTGTTGCAACATTCATTAGTGCGACTTCAATCGTGAACGAAGTTGCGTGTTGGCAATCAGCAGGGCGACAATTGCAATCGCCAATGGAACGAGAATTGCTCGGGCCGTTGCTGATGCGGTGAAGCCGTCAAGTGAGAGCGCTCGCAGGCCTTCAACTAGGTGTGAGATTGGGTTTAGTCCGGCAATGGTTTTGTAAACACCACTCATTGTTTCGCGCGGAAAGAACGCGCTCGAGAAGAACAACAAAATAAAAAGCAACGGAAATGTTCCTTGAACCGCCTCTGATGAACCGGTCTTCAATGCGACTGAAGACATCAGTGCGCCGACTGCAAGCGAAATTAAAGCACCGCTCGCAATCATTGCAATGATTCCGCGAATACCCGCAGAAACATCTGCACCAAACGGCAGTAACGCAAAAATAAACACCGCCGTTTCGAGTGCACCAAATAAAACGCTTCCAGCCAATCTTCCAAACACGATTCCTGTGCGAGATGTTGGTGCTGCCAGCAACCGATCGAAGAAGCCGTTTTCGATATCAGTTGCTAATGCCGCTGCGCCAGTTACTGAGCCAAATAAAACACCCTGAACAATCGTGCCTGCAAGTTGAAACTGTAAATACGAAGAAACTTTTGGAAACCCCGGTAGAGAGGTCGTGCGACCAAACGAAGAGTTGCCGAGAAATGCAAAGAACAACGGAAAAATCATGCTCGGCACGACAACCGATGGTTGTCGAAAAAGTTCAAGGGTTGATCGTTTGGCTAGTGCCATCGTTTGACGAACCGAACTTGTTGTCACTTTCGCCCTCGACGCGACTTTTTCTTCGTCTGTGGTTCGTCAACACCGTTATCGCCAGCAGGTGGTGCGTTGTCGGAGCCTTCAAGTCGATACCCAGTGGCCTCGGCGAAAACATCATCCAAACTTGGCTCATTGATTTCTAAATGTTGAACATGAACGCCTGCTTCATCAAGTTTGCGAATCACATCAGTAACTTGAGTCGCGCCACCGCGCAAACCAACCCCAAGTTCACCTTGAGCACCTGGACGCAAATCTCCAAAACTGACAAGAACAGTTTTTGCGAGCTCCTCCTGATTTGTTTGAGTTTTAATAATTAGTGTTGGCGCACCCACGCTTGCTTTCAAATCAACGGGTCTTCCTTCGCGAACAATTCGGCCGTGATCGATGATTGCGATGCGGTCGGCGAGTTGATCGGCCTCTTCTAGATATTGGGTGGTCAGCATTACAGTCGTGCCTTCTTTGTTCAGACGACGAACTTCCTCCCATAACGTGAGTCGGCTCATTGGGTCAAGGCCAGTAGTTGGTTCATCTAAAAACAAAACGGTCGGCTGATGAATCAGCGAAAGAGCAAGATCGAGTCGACGGCGCATGCCACCCGAATAGGTTGATACCCGTCGCGTTGCAGCAGCAGTGAGACCGACTCGCTCGAGCAATTCATCAGATCTTTTTTTCATCATCGATTGTGGGATGCCGTAGAGCACCGCTTGTAAAGCCAAGAGTTCTGCGCCTGTCATCAACGGGTCGATCGCCGCGTCTTGTAATGCAACTCCGATGTTGCGGCGCACTTTGTCGGCGTCTTTGACAACGTCGTAACCTGCAACTCTTGCCGTTCCAGATGTTGGTCGTAACAGAGTCGTCAACATGCGAACCGCCGTACTTTTACCCGCACCGTTAGGTCCAAGAAAGCCGAATATTTCGCCTGACTTAATTTCTAGATCAATTCCTTTGACCGCTTGCACATCACCAAAGTGACGAACCAGATTTTCGGCGATGATCGGTGAGACAGTCACTTTTAAATTTTACAGGCCTAAGACTGGCTTAGATTAAGCGGAAGCGTTAGCGATTGCAGACCAAACACGCTCAGGTGTTGTGGGCATATCTATGTGACGAACACCCAAATGCAATAGCGCATCAATCACAGCAGATTGCACCGCCGGTGTTGAACCGATCGTGCCAGATTCTCCGATGCCTTTGGCACCGAGTGGGTTAACAAATGTCGGGGTCTCCATGTGCACGACCTCGATGCTCGGCAACTCAACTGCCGAAATAAATGTGTATTCCGCGAAATTCGTCGTTATCGGGTTGCCGTCTTCGTCGTAGCGAAACTCTTCAAGCAAGGCTTGCGCTGTTCCCTGGGCAATACCGCCATGAATTTGTCCGTCCAAAATAAGTGGATTAATAACTTTGCCGGCATCATCGCACGCGATATGTCGAAGGTGTTTCACTAAACCAGTTTCGGTGTCAACTTCGACGATTGCGATGTGGGCACCAAAGGGAAATGTTGCCGAAGTTGCGACGAAAATACCTTCTTGGGTAATCCCGGCTTTTGTGTCGGCCGCAGTTGCGACTTCGGACCACGACTTTGAAATTGCTGGTGTTCCAGCAACATGAAATGCTCCGGTTTTTTTATCAAGTAAAACATCGCTCTCGTTTGCCTCGAGTAATCGAGCAGCAAGTTTGCGGGCTTCGTCAACGAGTTCAATCGAAACTTTTTGTACTGCTGCGCCACCTTGTTGCAATGACCGCGAGCCCATCGTGCCGCCACCGTTTGGAACTTGATCTGTATCTCCCCACACGACATCAATATCTTCAATTGAAATACCGGTTTCGCTGCTCGCAATCATCGCCCACGAAGTGACGTGTCCTTGGCCGTGTGGTGAAGTACCTGTATAGACGACTGCTCGTCCATTTGGCAAGATGTTTACTTTGGCGTGCTCTTGCATCGGATCAACGCCACCAGTAATTTCAACATAGACGCTCACGCCGATACCGAGTTGAACTTTGTCTCCGCGTTTTCGACGCTGCGCTTGATCGATCCGCGCCTCAGAATATTTGGCGACGACTAATGCTTTCTCAAGAGCGGCGCCGTAGTCGCCCACATCGTAGGCATGACCAATTTTTGTCTGATACGGCTGCACGAATTTTGGAATCAGGTTCATCCGTCGAACGTCGGCTGGGTCTTTGCCGATTTTGGCTGCAAATAAATCCATTGCGCGTTCAATTGCCGCAGTTGCCTCTGGTCGACCAGCGCCCCGGTAAGCCACGATCGGCGTCGTGTTGGTAACCACAGAAGTTGTTCGGCATTCCATTTTTTCGATGTCGTAAACGCCTTGAGCCATTGGGCGAGTCATGAACGGTGCAAGCACGGTGCCTACTTCGACCCAGCCACCAGAATCTTGAATTGCATTCAACTGATATGCAGTGACTCGACCCTCTTTTGTGCCACCGATCGTGATGTATTGAAGTTGAGCGCGACCGTGCCCAAGGCTGATCATTGATTCGCTGCGAGTCTCACGCCACCGAACAGGCTTGCCAACACGCTTTGCAATATTGCCGAGCAGAAGTTCTTCTGAGTATGCACTGATCTTGGCACCAAAGCCGCCACCCACATCTGGAGTGATGATACGAACTTTCGCGGCATCAACCTTGTTGGCTTTTACAACTTCGTTACGTACACCCTGAGCATGTTGCGTCGAGATCCATTGATGTAGTCGACCGTCTATCCATGTTGCAGCCGAACCGCGCATTTCAAGTGGGCACGGCGCAACTCTTTGATTCATGAATCTACCTTTGACAACAACTTCACAATCTTTGAAAATTTCGTCACCAGTGTTATCTGGCATTCCCATTTCGACAGTGCCCATGACGATATTGCTGCCGACTTCTTCGTAAAGCAAAGTTTTGCTCGCCATTGCTTGCTCAAGATCAATCAGAGGCTCGAGGGTTTCGTATTCAACGATTGCTTTTTCAATTGCGTCTTCGCCTTGGTCTGGTCGCTCGGTAACGACAGCCGCGACTAATTCTCCTACCCAGCGAACTTTGCCAATTGCTAAATGCGCGCGCTTGGCTGCGGCGTTAAAACCGGAAGACTCTTCTTCGAGACCCAAATCTTGGGCCGTAAAAACCGCAACTACACCAGGTGAGTTCTTGCAGTCCGACAAATCAATGTTGGTAATTTTTGCGTGCGCAACAGAAGAACGCACATAAGTTACATGCAACGCTCCGGCAAATAGTGGCTCGTCGTTGAGGTCTTCGATATATCTTCCGCCGGTAGTGAGAAACTTCGGATCTTCTTTGCGCAAAACTCGGTTTCCAAGAACACTCCCAGCCACAATTTCTCCCTAGACAAATAGTTTTATATCTCGCCCCATATTACGGCTGAAGTTTGTCTAATATTCCAGATTCGGGGATGGCGTTAGAAGTTTCTAATTTAATCTTCAAAATATTTGTCACTATCGAATATGGCCATCGGTCCGGCAAATCACCTGACGCCGAAGGCGATTTCAGGAGCGGAACCCTCTTTTCGCTCGGTGAAAGGTAGCCCAACTGTGAACGGACTGCTTCTTGTGCGCCTTGCGGTGTCTTGAGATTGTCGACTTCATCTTGCAATGAAGCATTGATATCTTCGTATGCGTTAAGTTGCTCGGTGCGTTGTGCGATTACGGTGCGCTGTCTATTCCATGTGCGTAACGGCAAAACAAAAAGTGCGACGCATAGCGAACCAATGCAAACTATTGCGAGTGGGACAAAGATCTTTTGAGTCCACCGCCTTGATTCATCCACCTCTCTATTGTGGCTGGGACAACGTGTTAGTTGGTGGAGTGTCCGAACAGAACTTGAAATTTAGCGTTCAAACCGAGATCTTGTTCAATTCGAAGCAACTGGTTGTATTTCGCAACGCGGTCGCTTCGCGCTGGTGCGCCAGTTTTGATCTGACCACAATTCGTTGCAACAGCCAGATCCGCAATCGTCGAGTCTTCTGTTTCGCCGCTTCGATGACTCATCACGCAGGTGTATCCATTTTTGCTTGCCAATGAAACTGTGTCGAGAGTCTCAGTGAGAGTGCCAATCTGATTTACTTTGATCAACACACTGTTGGCAATCTTTTTATCGATACCTTGTTGCAGGCGTTTTGTATTCGTCACAAACAGATCATCGCCGACCAATTGAATTCGCGAGCCGAGCGCAGACGAAAGTGTCGCCCAGCCTTCCCAATCGTCTTGGGCCATGGCGTCTTCAATTGAGACGATCGGATATTTATTGACCAGAGATGTCCACCAGTCGACAAGTTGATCACTGGTGAAAATTTTATTTTCTCCCGCAAGGTGATATCGCGAATCGTTGTAAAGTTCGCTCATCGCAGGGTCAAGAGCGATAGCAATGTCAACACCCGGTTTGAAACCTGCGCGCGTGATTGCATCAACGAGAAACTCAATTGCCTCTTCATTGTTCGCAAGGTTTGGAGCAAAACCGCCTTCATCGCCGACTGCCGTCGACAGACCTTTTGCGCGCAACAGAGATTTCAGGGTGTGATAAGTCTCGACACCCCATTGCAGCCCTTCGCTGAATCGTGTGGCGCCAATCGGCATAATCATAAATTCTTGTAAGTCAATGTTGTTGTCGGCATGAACCCCGCCGTTTAATACATTCATCATCGGTACGGGCAAAGTGTTTGCGTTGTCACCACCAATTGATTTATAAAGCGGAAGATTGCGTGCGCTTGCGGCTGCGCGAGCCACAGCGAGACTCACACCAAGAATTGCGTTTGCTCCCAACCTTGATTTATTTTCTGTGCCATCAAGTGAGATCATCTTGTGATCAACTGCTCGTTGGTCGAGCGCATCTAATCCGATGATTGCATCGCAAATTTCGTTATTGACATTCGCGACCGCTTGTAACACGCCCTTGCCCAAGAATCGCTTGCCGCCGTCGCGCAGTTCGACAGCCTCATGTTCGCCGGTCGAAGCCCCAGACGGGACTATCGCTCGACCGTGCGCACCAGACTCAAGCAATATTTCAACTTCAACTGTTGGATTGCCGCGCGAATCCAAAACTTCGCGTCCAAGAATATTTGCGATCGCGGTCATTGAATCAACTTTATCTCGTCCCAAAGTTCATCAAGTTGTTTGAGCGAGCACTTCGATAAATCTAAACCCCGATGATTTGCCAAGTCGACCACGCCAACGAATCTGTTTTTAAATTTCTCGGAGGCATTTCGCAGGGCAGTCTCGGCATCAACGCCAAGATGTCGTGACAAATTGACGACGCTGAATAACACATCCCCAAGTTCCATTTGAATAGTTTGCGGATCGCTGTTAAGTCGCACTGCGTCGCGTAGTTCGCCGATCTCTTCGGTAATTTTTTCATACGCGCCATCGCTATTTGGCCAGTCGAATCCTTGTTCGGCGGCTCGCTTTTGAAGTTTGCTCGAATACATCAGTGCCGGGGCAGCAATTGCCACACCATCGAAAACTGATTTGCTGTCAACTTCGCCGCGTTCTTGTTTTTTAATTGCATCCCAAGTTGAGACGACCTGATCTGCCGAATCTGCGCTCATATCTCCGAACACATGCGGATGTCTGCGCACAAGTTTGTCATGAATCGAGTTGGCGACATCGGCGATACTAAAGCGACCTTGTTGTTCGGCGATAGTGGCGTGAAACTCAACTTGATACAGCAAGTCTCCGAGTTCTTCTATTAATGCTTCATCAGTCGACGGATCATCTGGATCAAGTTGATTGATCGCATCTACGACCTCATAAGTCTCTTCGATCAAATATCGCACGAGTGATTGATGCGTCTGTTCACGGTCCCATGGGCATTGCTCACGCAGTGTTCGTGACAGTTTGTGCAACTTTGCGAGATCACCAGCGATCGGCTCGGCAAGTTTTGGAATATACAGAGTAGTTAAATGATCAGGTTCAATTTCGCGATCCAGATTCTGCCACGAAGTTGTAATCACCTGCTGATCTTCTAATCCAAGATGATGCAAAATCACGACCGGCTCGTCGCCAGTTGCCGATTCATGGGCAAGTTTTATATTCGACAGAACCCATTTGGCATGGCACTGTGCAACAAGTAAGGGGCCACGCTCACCAGCACCCAATTCGGCAAAGCGATGCCCATCAATCATTCGCACGCTTTCGTTTACGGGGTCAATCTTCAGTTCGTTCCACGCAACATCCAAAAAACTCATCGCAGGTATCAGTACGACATCAACAGTTGTGTCTTGCAATAAGTGTTGCACGGTCTGCTCGAGCACGAGAGGTGAGCCGGGAACTGCATAAAGAATTTGCTGATGTTGATGTGCGGCCGCAATCAATTGTTTAGCAATCGCCGTGTAAACCTCGTCAAACGAATCGTGGCGTTCGTATTCTGCGTCAAAACTTATTGCATCTTTGATCAGATGCGCGTTCGGATGACGAGTCGTTCGGATGTATCGATTCTGTGCTGATTCAATCGCTTTCAGTGTCTCTTGATTGATTGAGCCAATCGAACCTGGGCCAAGACCGATGATTGTGATTTGCGCCGTCATGGGCGAATCAAATTAGTTTGCGACGATGGCACCACGAGCTGAATTCCAGCGGCCGTAGGCAGAGTCAACTTTGATTTTTGATGTTGAGATATATCCGTTAAAAAGTAGTTCTCCGGCGTTTGCTTCAAGCAATGCCGAGATGTCTGTTGCTACTTCGACAAATGGTCGAATCAAAATAATGTGATATCCGAAACTTGATTTGACGGGTGCAGATGCAACGCCAGGCTTGGCGAGAAGTGCACCTGCAGTGAAATCTGGATCAAAGCCACTTTGATATTCGCTGAGCAACATACACGCGTTTTTATCACCAGAAAGTGCGCCACCAGATTCTTTTGCGTTTGGCTCAATTGAGTATTCGCCAGCCACTTCGGCAAATTCAGCACCACCTGAAATCTTCTTGAGGGCTTCTTTGGCCGTCGCTTCTTCTTTGACAACTAGATGTCGAACACACATCACGCCGAGTGAGGCTGGTGTCGCGTTGTACATTTTTGCGGCAGTCTCTGCATCGGGTGCAACAATACGCTTGAGGGCCAGACCTCCAGCATTCAATTCGATAATTAATTCTTTGAGGTGATCGGTGAATTCTGAAGTATCTGTATTCTGCTTTATGGACACGCTGATTTCGTCGCGGTCGGCTTTGGTTATTTCCTGGCCGTACTTCTTGAGAATCTCTTTTGCAGCAGCACCCTGAATCAGTGCCGTGAGCACGCTTCGTGCTGTGTCGCCTGCGATTTCACCGTCAACTACTGGTGTCTGCCCGGCATCACTAAGTTCGGTAATTGTCAGTTCAAGTTCATCTCGCGAAATTTTTTGTCCACCAATTTCGGCCGCTGAACTTGAAGTTGCACCACAACTTGAGACAACAACTGCAAGGGTCACAAAAGCAGTCGTTGCGAGACGGAAAGTGTTTGTTTTATTATTTTTCATCGCACTTACCCTAGTGCCACTTCTTCGACAAGTTCCTGCATGAAACCGACCAGATATGTTGCTGGCTCTTGACCACGAGGAATCGCAATGTTCAAATCATTGGATTGCTCTCGATATGTTGCCGATGGCGACAATCGCACAAGACGCATCGACTCGCTGGCTTTAAGAGTAATTGGCGAGAGTTTGGCGCGATTATCTGAGACGATAATTTCACGCAAGCCGATTCGATGACACTCTGCCCGAAGAGCACCGACCATCAACAACGACTCGGCAGGCGGTGGCAATTCTCCGAAGCGG
The DNA here is from genome assembly GCA_945885515.1 of Ferrithrix thermotolerans DSM 19514. Lineage (GTDB taxonomy): Bacteria > Actinomycetota > Acidimicrobiia > Acidimicrobiales > Ilumatobacteraceae > BACL27. The sequence goes on from CAMCZA010000035.1 coordinate 10,834, forward strand.
TCCTGCCATTCGGCTCTGATGTCTTGAACATCGGCGTGCGTTTTAACTGCAACGAGTCGGCGATAGGCGTCAAGGCGCAACTCTTCTTTTGCGACATAGTCGTTGGGCAAAAACGCCGTGATCGGTACATCAATTTTCAACTCAATAGGGATTTTTGGTTCTTCACCCTTCATCTCGGCGACTGCTTCAGTTACGAGTTGACAATAGAGGTCGTACCCGACTGCTGCGATGTGTCCACTTTGAGCCTCTCCAAGAAGGTTTCCCGCACCACGAATCTCAAGATCGCGCATCGCAATTTTGAAACCACTTCCGAGTTCGGTCGCTTCACCAATTGTGCGAAGTCGCTCGTATGCATCTTCGGAAAGCGCGCGATCTCGTGGATGAAACAAATATGCGTAGGCGCGTTGTCCGCTGCGACCAACGCGACCACGAAGTTGGTGCAATTGCCCAAGACCCAATAAGTCGGCGCGTTCGACAACGAGAGTATTGACCGTCGGCATGTCGATACCACTTTCAATTATTGTCGTGCACACGAGCACGTCGTATTTTCCTTCCCAGAAATCTTGTACTGCTCGTTCAAGTTTTGCTTCGTCCATTTGGCCGTGTGCCACGATGATTCGTGCTTCTGGTACCAACTCGCGCAACTCACGTGCACGGTCTTCGATCGAGCGAACTCTGTTATGTACCCAAAATACCTGTCCGTCACGCAACAGTTCGCGACGAATTGCTTCTGTCGCAACTCGGTCATCTTCTTCGCCGACAAAAGTGAGAATTGGTTGCCGATCTGCAGGGGGAGTATTCAGCAAAGATAAATCTCGAATGCCGACCAAACTCATTTCAAGTGTCCGTGGAATCGGTGTCGCAGTAAGTGTCAAAACATCAACGTTTGTCTTCAACTGTTTCATTTGTTCTTTGTGTTGCACACCGAACCGTTGCTCTTCGTCGACAACTAACAGTCCGAGATCTTTGAACTTCACACCTTCTTGAAGCAATCGGTGTGTGCCAATCACGCAATCAACGACGCCTGACTCGAGACCTTTCAAGACTTGTTTGGCTTGAGTTGCCGTCAAAAATCTCGAGAGCACCTCAACACGAATTGGGTATCCAGCAAACCGCGTGCTGAATGTTGTGCCGTGTTGCGATGCTAACAAAGTTGTCGGCACAAGCACGGCGACCTGTTTCCCATCTTGAATGCATTTGAATGCTGCACGCACCGCGACTTCTGTTTTTCCAAAACCGACATCGCCACACACAAGGCGATCCATCGGCACTTCACGCTCCATGTCGGCTTTAGTTTCGGTAATCGCAATTCGTTGGTCGGGAGTTTCAACGAACGGAAAGGCAGCCTCCATTTCGTTTTGCCATGTTGTGTCGCTGGCAAAAGCGTGACCAGCAGCGGTAACCCTTCGTTGATATAAAACCACTAGCTCTTGGGCAATTTCACGAACGGCACTTCGCACTCGCGCCTTGGCTCGAGCGAAATCAGATCCACCCATGCGGTTGAGCGTTGGAGTTTCTCCACCGATGTATTGCCGAATCGCATCTATGTGATCGGTTGGAACATATAAATTGCCGTTGTTGTATTGCAACTGCATGTAGTCGCGTTCGACGCCACCCATTGACTGCTTTGACATTCCAAGGTATTTTCCAACACCGTGCACATGATGCACCACGTAGTCGCCAGGTTTGAGATCTTCAAAGATGCTTGAAGAACCACGTTTTACTGGTTTGGTGTGGCGATGTGTGCGACGGCGACCCGTCAGATCGCTCTCCGTGATTAGCGCAAGATCATGGGCACTAATAATGCAACCGTTATGCAGTGGCGCGACAACAATTGAAACGCCAGGTTCTGAAATTGCACTCGATTGTTGGTCGAGCGATCGCACAGTGATGCCTTCAAGAGTCAGCACTTCAAAAAATCGTTGCGCAGAATTTTGCGTATCGGCAGCAATCACAACTCGATACTTCTTCGTCACGAAGCGCATAATTCGGTTAGCGAGTGCTTCTGTATCGCCGGTGGCTTGACCCCAAGTTGATGATTCGATGCTCGTTGCCCGAGGCGAATCGGCAACAGGGCTGAGCGAAATTATCGACTCGGCTTTAGTATTTTTTAAAAACGATTCAATCTCTGAGTGCAGTCTTGGATATTTCTGATCTGGATCTCGCGACCAAGTTGACGCCAACGCTCGAGCCAGGTCGTCTTCTTCAGCGATCAGATCGCGCGCGCGGTCGCGCATTCGTCGTGGCTCAATTAAAACGATGTGAATCGAAGCGGCACTGGCACAGACATCGGTGAGAACTTCGCTGTCGGTCGCAACCCACGGCAACCAAGACTCCATGCCGTCAAAGGTTGCGCCCTGGGCAATACGCTCCCAATTTTCTTGCCCCCAGGGCTCTTTTGAAATTAAGTCTTGCGCACGAGCCGCCACATCTTGGTTGATAATTAATTCGCGTGCGGGAAAAATCTGCACGCTAGTCAGGTCGTCGGTGCTGCGTTGATCGTTGACATTGAATGCCGTGAGTCGATCTACTTCGTCTCCCCATAAATCGATGCGAATCGGCGTATCGGCAGTGGATGGAAACACGTCGATGATCGAACCGCGTCGCGCAAATTCACCGCGGTGTTCAACAAGTTCTTCGCGACGGTAACCAAAGCGGGCGAGCGTCGCAATCAATTCATCCATTTCGACTTGCATCTTTTGTTTCACAACTATCGGCTCAACGACGGTGTTGCTGAGATGTTGTAGCAGTGCGCGCACACCAGTGACGATTACTTTTGGTGGATCATTTTTAATTCGCCACAAAACTTCAAGCCGTTTGCCCATCGTCTCGACATTTGGACTGACTCGTTCAAACGGCAAAGTCTCCCAAGCCGAAAACAACGCGACATCTCGCTCCGGCAGAAATTGGCAAAGGTCGTCACGCAGTTGTCCTGCCATCAAGCCGGTTGGTGCGGCAACAATAACGATTTCGTTTTCGGTGCGTTGAGTCAGACCTGCAAGCAACAATGGCCAAGTGTGATCGGCGCAAACAATCGAAGCACTCTTAGAACCAAGCGCATCACTTAGCGCCGGGTCAAAACTAAGCGTTGATGCAAGTTCGCCTAAAACGGTCATTGACAATCGCTTTAGCGGGCGTTGATGTTGCGCATCGCCGCATCAAGACCTTCAGCGATAATCAACTGCACGGCGTCAGCGGCGATTTGTACCGAGATGTCAAGCAACTCTCGCTCGCGTGCCGGAATTTTTGAGAGCACATGATCAGCACCAGCTTCTTTTGAAGCAGGCTTGCCGAC
>CAMCZA010000036.1 GCA_945885515.1 Ferrithrix thermotolerans DSM 19514
ACCGTTGCCCAACTTTTATGGGGGCGTCACGAATTGCGTGTACGCGGAATAGTTTTGTGTAGCACCGCAACTCATTTTGCTGAGAAGCGCGAAGAGCGGCTGAGTTTCTTCGGGCTGACGGGTTTGGCCGCGCTCTCTCGTCTCACAACTCCACAGGCCCGTGCATGGCTGACTGATCAAATTTATTTACAGCGCAAATCAGAAGGACTCGCAGATTGGGCGATTCAACAAATCGCCAGCCACGATTGGCGCCACATTCTTGAGGCCGGCAGCGCACTTGGAAACTTTGACTCACGCGATTGGCTACCACGGCTTGAAGCGCCGGCATCAGTGGTAATTACAACTCAAGACAATGTTGTGGCACCTGAGCGTCAAACTGAGTTGTACCAACTAATTAGTGATGTTGAAGTATTTGAAGTTCATGGTGGACACAACTCTGTCTTTGCGATGAAAGAGTTCTTCGTGCCAACACTTGTCGAGGCTTGTCTTTCGGTTTACTATCGCTCGTCGCGCTAGTTGACTAGATAACTAGTTAACGCTCTCACGGCTGACAATTACTTTTGGGTCATTCCATAGATCTTTAACAGCATCGGCCAAACTGCCGCGTGCCGCACCAGCGTCGGTGACAATGTCGTTTGGTGTATCGGCAAACCGCAACACCGATGCGACCCCCTTGTCGCAGACTGCGACAACTAATCGAACGCGACGACGCAATGGGTGTTGACTAGGTGGAACTTCATCATTAACCGCATCACTAATCTCAACATCTGATCGTGTCTTATCGTCTTGGTCTTCACGATCAAGTGGTGCCGCCCAACCACAGGTGAGAACTACCGCTGCATCAAACATTCGCGCAATCGCACTGCTGGGTGCGTCAAGAAGTTCATAAACATCTCCATGCTCGGCAAGAAAACTAATTCGTAGTGCGCCATCTTGGAGTGTTGCAATGCCGCGCGGGTCGACAATGCTTACGCCATATAGTCGGGCGCGTGGCAGCTCAAAACCGTCTAACGAAGTATTCAGACTCGCTTCAACGCAGGTGGCTAAAGCAATTGGTGTTGGATCATCATCATGCATGCCAGCGATGTGTACGCAAAGAGTAAAATTCGGAGAATTATATTTATCCACTTCAAATATGTAACGATCTAAGAAGTGAAATCAACCCCCAGATTGCAAGTGCAAATTAGATCACGACCACTTGTTGCATTGTCTTTGGCATTTTTTTCTGTGTTCAGTGTCTGGTCGCAACTGACGCCATTGTTTTCAGCCCCTGACGAACCGGCTGGCTATATCAGGGGTGCCGCGTTGGTACGAGGAGAACTAGTTGGCACCGATATTGCCGCAAGTAAAACAACCGCATACTGGTCAACTTATGTTGACATTCCCCAACAATTTGGAGTCGCCCAATTAGTGCCGTGGTGTTTCGTCGGCAAACCTGAAACTCCGGCGTGTTCACTACCACTTGAGACACTGACACCAGTCGAACAACCCAGAACAGACATGGGTCGGTATCCACCTGTTGGATACTTGGCCAGCGGATTGGGTTCACTTGTTGGCGCAACTGACCTCTCAGTGCGGATTGGTCGACTATTCAATGCTGCTGTGTGTGCGTTTTTGCTTGCTCTTGGCTGTGTCAATATCTCGTCTAACCGAAGATCAATAATTGTCATTTTGGCTGCAGTTACACCGGGCGTAATTTTTTTTAGTTCCGTAATTAGCTCAAGCGCGATTGAAATTTCAGCAGCAATTTGTTTGTGGTGCTGTATTACGACATTGCTGTCTTCAATCAAAATTTCGTTGCTGACGTTCAACTCTGTTGCAGTTGCGTCTTCACTTTTGATACTTGCGCGACCTATTGGCGTAGTCAATCTGGCAATCATTGTCGGCATCTCATTGATTGCACAACACAACTTAAGAGAGTCCGTCGCACGAATCATCTCAAGTTGGCGAATTATTCTGACAACGGCAGTTTCGCTGCTAGCGATGGCCGTGTGGTATCTGAGAATTTACTCACATCATCTCGAAGAGCGAGTTGTCACCGACACGAGCAATCCGACGCTCAGACAGATCGCCGAACAATCACTCAGTGACACTTCAATAAAAGTCGGGGAGTCGATTGGTAATTTCGGGTGGCTTGACACACCGACACCAACATTTGTTGTTTGGTTTTTTGTTGCGCTATTTGGGGTGATTATCACCCAAAACTGGCTGAAGGTTTCAAGTTCAAGTCGGATTGCAGTAATTTGTCTGACGATTGCGATTCCTGCACTGATGATTTTCATTAATCGCAACACGCAAAACTTGTTGCGCACTTACGGGGTTCAAGGTCGTTATCTCACACCACTCATTGTCGGTATTCCGATCGTCATTGGCGCGATGTGGGCTCCACAAAGAAAAGGGCTCAAGCTTGTAATTGGTTGTTGGTCGATTGCAATATTCATGACTGCGGTCAATGTCATTCGTCGATACTCAGTTGGTATCAGACCACAAAACTTCTTTGAAATGTTCAGCAACCCTGAGTGGCAGCCACCATTAGGTGTTGTCGGGACAATGCTCGCGCTCGCCGTCGCACTGACAGTTTTCAGCGGTGTTTTTTACACAATTGCGACAAGCGACCTTGAAAATAATCGTTGAGACGGCAGATTACTCAGGCAGACTAGCAAGGTGACTTCGCAGCCCAAAACCCTTGCTCAAAAAATTTGGGATCGGCATGTGGTTGCAAGTGGTCAAGGTCAACCGGACCTTATATATATCGATCTACACCTTGTTCACGAAGTGACCAGCCCTCAGGCTTTTGACGGCTTGCGCCTTGCCAAGCGCTCAGTGCGAAGACCAGATTTGACTGTTGCCACAGAAGATCACAATGTGCCAACAGAAAATATTCACCTGCCGATTGCTGATCCGATTTCAGCAAAACAAATTGAAGTGTTGCGCAACAATGCCAAAGAATTCAAGATCACGCTTTACCCAATGGGCGACCCTGGTCAAGGCATTGTGCACGTGATCGGCCCAGAACAAGGTCGCACTTTGCCCGGTATGACAATTGTTTGCGGTGACAGCCACACCGCAACGCACGGCGCATTTGGTGCGCTTGCATTCGGCATCGGCACCAGCGAAGTTGAACATGTTTTAGCAACTCAAACTCTGCCCCAACAACGCCCGAAGTGGATGAGCGTTACAGTCGAAGGTGTTGCGCCAAAAGGTGTCACCGCAAAGGACATCATCCTTGCTGTGATCGGCGAAATCGGCACGGGCGGCGGCATCGGCCATGTAATCGAATATCGAGGTTCGGCAATTCGTGCGCTTTCAATGGAAGGCCGTATGACGGTTTGCAATATGTCAATTGAGGCTGGCGCACGGGCAGGACTTGTTGCGCCAGACGAAACAACTTTTGAATATCTGCGCGGTCGCGAGTTCGCACCAAGTGGCGAACAGTTTGATGCGGCAGTTGCCGATTGGAAGACTTTGCGAACAGATGACGGCGCTGTGTTTGATAAGCAAGTGACAATTGATGCCAGCAAACTTTCTCCACATGTAACTTGGGGCACCAACCCGGCACAAGTTGTTTCGCTAAATGGCTCAGTACCGACACCAAGTGATTACAGCGACGCAACCGAGCGCGATAGCGTGTCGCGGGCACTCGAATACATGGGGCTGACTGCCGGCACCGCGATTCGCGACATAAAAGTTGACACTGTATTTATTGGTTCGTGCACCAACTCAAGAATTGAAGATCTGCGTGCTGCTGCAGATGTAGTGCGCGGTCGAACAGTCAAAGTAAAGCGCGTGATGGTTGTGCCAGGAAGTCACGCCGTGAAGTTGCAGGCGCAAGCCGAAGGGCTAGACAAGGTTTTCATCGCCGCTGGTATTGACTGGCGCGAGCCAGGATGCTCAATGTGTCTGGCTATGAACCCGGACAAACTTGCTCCTCAAGAACGCGCTGCGAGCACATCAAATCGCAATTTTGAAGGTCGACAAGGTCGCGGTGGTCGCACCCATCTGGTCTCGCCTGCCGTCGCCGCCGCTACTGCAGTTGCCGGCCACTTTGCTACCCCAGAAGATCTCTGATGAAAGCCGTTCGGGTAATTTCGGGTCGGGGTGTGCCACTCAAGCGCAGCGATGTTGACACTGATCAAATTATTCCTGCTGAGTGGTTGAAGCGCGTCGAGCGAACTGGTTTCGAAAAGGGATTATTCTCAACTTGGCGTGATGATCGAAACTTTGTACTCAATGATGAGCGATATTCAGGCGCGTCAATTTTGGTCGCGGGTAAAAGTTTTGGTGTTGGGTCTTCACGCGAACATGCAGTTTGGGCGATTCAACAGGGCGGATTTGATGCCGTCATTGCACCAAGTTTCAGCGACATCTTTCGCAATAACTGCGGCAAAAACGGTTTGATCGTCGTCGAACTAAGTGAAGAAATTGTCGTCAAACTTTGGAGCCTCATCGAAAGTGACCCAACTACCGAGATAACAGTGGATGTTGAAAGACTTGTCGTTGAAGTGCCGAGTACCGGGTTGTGCGAAAAATTTGAGATGAACGCCGACACTCAAAATCGGTTCTTAAATGGGCTTGACGACATTTCAATTTCTTTGCAACACAGCGATGCGATTTCAAGCTTTGAAACTAGCCGACCAGCTTGGTTCTAGCCGGCGACAGGCGAACTCGTTAAAAACGAATTCAAATCAGCAAGTCGTTTATCGTTCGAGAAAACCTCGATTGGTGCTTGAGTTTCAAGTCGTAAACCTCGCTGAATAATTCGACAAGTTGTGTGCTGGTTGTATTCGGCAAGTGTTACCGCCCAGCCATCTTTGCCGGCGCGCGCCGTACGCCCCGAGCGATGTAAATAAGTTTTCACTTCTAGCGGTGGAACATAGTGCACGACTATCGCTACATCATCAATGTCGATCCCCCGTGCTGCAACATCTGTGGCCACAAGAATATTTAGTTGACGCTGAGCGAAGTTTCGTAGCGATCGTTCGCGTGCGCCTTGCGCCATGTCTCCATGCAACGCCGAAACATTTGCGCCGAGTGCCGCTAGATCTGCAGAAACTTTGTCACATGCGCGCTTGGTGTCACAAAAGACAACGGTTTGACCACCTGCGCTGGCCATTGCCGCAATGACTCGGTTTTTATCCATGTGGTGAACCCCAAGAAATAAATGTCGCATCGTGCCAACCGTGTCAGTTGGTGCATCAATGCTGACTTCTTTTGGAGATTTCATATATCGCTTGACGAGTGTTGCAACCTGCCCGTCGAGAGTTGCTGAAAATAGCATCGTTTGGTGAACTTTCGTTACGTGACGCAAAATCCATTCAACTTGTGGCATGAAACCCTCGTCGGCCATTCGATCTGCCTCGTCAAGCACGATCACTTCAACATCAGCGAGATCTGCCTCGTTCGACTTCAACAAATCGATCAATCTAAGTGGTGTTGCAATCACGATTTCGGCGCCGCGGTTTAATTGATCAACTTGTTTGTCGCGAGCCGCACCACCATAAACGGCAAGCACGCGCACTCCGCAATGCTTGGCAATCGGCGCCAAGACATCGGTAACTTGCACAGCCAATTCGCGAGTCGGTACGAGCACGAGACCACGGGGTTTCTTAGCTAGGGCAGTTTGAGTCACTCGTTCAATCATCGGAACACCAAACGCCAAAGTCTTGCCAGAGCCAGTTCGAGCACGACCACACAGGTCTTCACCGCTGAGTGCCACCGGTATTGCCTCAGTTTGAATCGCAAATGGTGCCGCAAAACCTGCCGCTGCTAGACCTGCATCAACTCGCTCGCTCACCCCGAGAGCGGCAAAGCCTGTTGGGGTCGTAACTGCTTGGCGAGTATTCGAACTCGATCCGATGTTGCCACTGGCGTTCTCAGTTGATTCACCAGCAGGTCTTTGGCTTTGCGGGCGATTCGGTGTACGACCTGAGGAGCGATTTGTCGGGCGAGGCGCGCCGCGACGAGATTTGGGGTCAGACATCTGAATGCTCAGGCTACCAACGCAAGCGTCGTCGTCTTGATTGAGATAGCTAGCAAATCTGAGAACTAACGAGAACACTAGTTCTCTAACCTGTTCGCTGACTCACGAGTCAGTCTTGCCTGACCGCTCAGACAGTAGACAATTGTTTGTGATGTGTGTAGGGTCAAAAATTGTGTTTATCAAAACCTCTTGCGAGAATTATCTGAGCAATCTTGCCGCTCTTGACGCGCCGCTGTTCACTGGTCGCAAGGGCATCCCCTACGACTGGCAAAGTTTATTTTTGCCGACCGATGCTGCATTTGATATTTCTCTGAACGAACTTCTAAACGCTGGCAAGGACGACTCCGCCCCTCGATACGCGTGAACGCCCAAGCGCACCCGACTCGGATGCTCGTTCTTGGGTGTGGTTCTGTTGCTCAGTGCGTTGTGCCGCTATTAGTTCGTGATCTGAAAGTCGAACCCAGTTCAATCACGATCGTTGACTTTGTCGACAATCGTCATCGTGTTGAAGATTCTCTGGCAAAGGGAGTCAAGTACGAAATTGGACAAATAACTCGCGAAAATCTAGACAGTTATCTTTCGACACGATTGTCTATGGGCGACATTTTGTTAGACCTCGCCTGGAATATTGATGGTCCGACGATTCTTGAGTGGTGCCGAAATCGCGGCGTGCGATATCTCAACACAAGTGTTGAGTTATGGGATCCGTATTACGACATGGCGGCGACTCACCCACTTGATCGCACACTTTATGTGCGCCATCAAGAAATTCGCAAGATGATTGCAAAGTGGGGATCAAATAAAGGCCCGAGTGCAGTTGTTGAGCACGGCGCGAACCCAGGATTAGTTTCACACTTTGCCAAGCAGGCGCTGTTTGAGATTTCAAATAAAATTCTTAGCGACGGTCGTGCAGGCTCACGACAAAGTGCGCTTGAATCAGCGCTTGCTACTGAATCGTTTGATCGTTTGGCGATGTTGACTGGCACTCGCGTAATTCACATCAGCGAGCGAGATACACAAATCACAAATCAACCAAAGCGTGTTAACGAATTCGTCAACACCTGGTCGGTTGAGGGTTTTTACGAAGAAGGTGTCGCACCTGCCGAAATGGGTTGGGGTACGCACGAAAGGTGGATGCCGGCCAATGCGCAAGTGCATGCCGACGACGGACCGTGCAATCAAATTTGTTTAGCCCAACCCGGAATGGAGACATGGGTTCGCTCGTGGGTTCCGAGCGGAGAAATTCTTGGAATGATTATTCGCCACGGCGAGAGTTACACGATGAGTAATCACTTAACTGTGCGTGATGATTCGGGCAAAGCGATCTATCGTCCCACTGTTCACTATTCATATTGTCCGTCGAATGAAGCAATAAATAGTGTGCTCGAACTTCGCATGCGCAACTGGCAAAAGCAACCAGATGAGCGGATCATGAACAACGAAATTATTTCTGGTCGCGATGAACTTGGTGTGTTGTTGCTCGGTCACGACTACACGGGTTGGTGGACTGGCACTCGGTTATCGATTGATGAAGCGCGTTCAATTGTCAGTGGTCAAAGTGCGACGACTCTGCAAGTTGCAGGTTCTGTGTTGGCTGCCTTGAAGTGGATGATCGCAAGCCCGAATGAGGGTGTATGTGTGCCCGATGATTTGCCGTGGAAGTCAATACTTGCTGATGCCCGACCATATCTCGGTGAGATTCACAGCGCCCCAACTGATTGGGATCCACTTAAGACTCGCAATGATTTGTTTCCTGGGTATGGCAACTCTGGTCGTCTTGATATGACAGACCCTTGGCAATTCAGAAACTTTCTCGCCCCAACCCCGAGTTAACGGGCTAGTCAGCTAGCTAGTTCGCTGGCTAGCCAGCTATCTAATCGGCTTGCTAGTTGGTGTTGACTGGTTTTGCAGGCACACTGAAGAAACATGATTACTGCAAACGGACTACTACTTACGTAACGGCGCAGTCGCATATCACTGCAGCCGCACCCTCTGAGCCAAAAGGCCCAGGGGGTTTTCTTTTTGCCAAACTTAAACCGAAACGAGACACAAAGTGCCACCAAAATCAACTCAGCCACGCAAGATGCAATTTGAAAAATATGCACACTCGGTGCCACTGGTGCTCGCTGACCGAACTTGGCCAAATCGAATCATCGACAAAGCCCCACTGTGGTGTTCTGTTGACTTGCGTGACGGCAATCAGGCGTTAATCGACCCAATGGACCCAGAGCGCAAACTGCGGATGTTCAAGACGCTTGTGAAGATGGGTTTCAAAGAAATCGAAGTCGGGTTCCCTTCGGCAAGTCAACCAGATTTTGACTTTGTGCGGTTGTTGATTGAGCAAGATTTGATCCCTGAAGATGTGACGATTCAAGTGCTTGTGCAGTGTCGACGCGAACTTCTAGAGCGAACCTATGACTGCATTTCTGGTGCACCACGAGCAATCATGCACTTTTACAACTCTGTGAACCCGCTGCAACGCCGTGTTGTGTTTGGTCTTGACAAACCAGGCGTAATCGAGATAGCCACGAGTGCCGCAAAGATCTGTCGCGAACTTGAAACGAAATTAAAAGACACCCACCTGCGCTATGAATATTCGCCGGAGAGTTTTACATTGACTGAGCCAGAGTTCGCCGTTGAAATTTGCGAAGCAGTGATGCAAGTTATTGAGCCGACAGTAGATCGCAAAATTATTTTGAACTTGCCAGCCACAGTTGAGTGCTACTCGCCAAATGTTTATGGCGATGTGATTGAGTGGTTCGGACGCAATGTACCCCGCCGCGACAAACTCGTACTTTCGCTGCACCCACACAATGACCGAGGTTGCGCAGTTGCGGCAGCCGAGTTCGGTGTGATGGCCGGTGCAGATCGCGTCGAAGGAACTTTATTTGGCAACGGCGAGCGAACTGGAAACGTTGACATCATTACTTTGGCGATGAATTTATTTATGAACGGTGTTGATCCGCAATTAGATATCAACGACATTGATGCGTTGCGTCGGGATGCCGAATATTGCAACCGATTGTCAGTGCCAGAGCGACATCCGTATGCAGGCGATCTTGTTTACACGGCGTTTTCTGGCAGTCATCAAGACGCAATCAAAAAAGGATTGGATGCGTTGCCCAAAGATTATGATAAATGGGCAGTTCCGTATTTGCCGATCGATCCAAAACATGTCGGTCGCACATATGAGGCCGTGATTCGCGTGAACAGCCAGTCAGGTAAAGGTGGCGTTGCTTATGTGATGCAGACCGAGCATGGCTTTGCGCTACCGCGCAGACTGCAAGTTGAGTTCTCGAAAGCAATTCAACACATCACCGAAGACTCGGGCACCGAAATTGCACCAGACATTATGTGGAGCGCGTTTGAGCGTGAATATTTGTCAGTCCAGTCGAAGTTCAAACTCGAAAGCCACGAGATGCGTAGCGACTCAAAAGGCACAACAACAATCAGCGCTCAGGTGCTAGTTGATGGTGTACCAAAAACTTTGACAGGTGAGGGCAATGGCCCGATTGATGCGTTTGTTCACGCATTGCGCACCGAGTTCAAAGTCGTGTTTGATGTTAAGGATTATGTAGAGCACGCCCTGAGTCAAGGCTCGGAGGCTGTAGCGGTGGCCTATATCGAGGGCGCAAACGAAGAGGGTGACTTGCGCTGGGGTGTTGGCACCGACTCAAGCACAATTACCGCATCGTTACGCGCAGTGCTGTGTGCGTTTGAACGCCAAAAAAACTAGGTCGTTAAACAGATCTCACAATTCTCAACTAGTCTCACTTGAGTGAAGGTCAGCGTAAATTTTGATAATTGTGCTTCAACTGGGGCATGCACGCAAATGTGCCCCGATGTTTTCGAACTACGCAAGGATGGGTTCTTGTACATTTTGAACGAGAACCCACCAGAAGAACTTCGTGAGTCGGTTATTGCCGCTGAAGAAATTTGCCCAACTGGGGCGATCACGATTGAACAATAACTAGCTCGTGGGTTTTTATTCGCGTCTAAACCATGCGTGGTCGCAAAGCGACTCAATGCTGTGTGTTGGTCTGGACCCAGATCTGGCCCGGTTCCCGGAAACTTTACAGGGCGGGGTTAAAGACATTGAGGCTTTTTGTAAACAGATTATTGATGCAACTGGTGATTTAGTTTGTGCATTCAAACCTCAGATTGCCTACTTTTCTGCGTGTGGTGCGGAGACTCAACTAGAAAATATTTGTGCTTACATTCGGGACAAGTTTCCAGATGTAGTTCTGATTCTCGACGCAAAGCGGGGCGATATCGGTGATACAGCAAAACTTTATGCGCGAGAAGCGTTCGTCAGGTACGGCGCAGATGCGGTGACTGTGAATCCATTTCTCGGAACTGACAGCCTTGAACCATTTTTGGCGACCCGAGACAAAGGCACGATTGTTTTATGCCGTACATCAAACGCTGGGTCAAGTGAGTTTCAATCACTTCAAGTCGACGGCGAACCGTTGTATTTGCGCATCGCTCGCACTGCGGCAGATGAATGGCGAAAAATTGGTGACTGTGCGCTGGTCGTCGGTGCAACATACCCAAATGAACTGGCGCAGGTACGCGCGATTGTCAGCGATATGCCGATATTGGTGCCTGGTATCGGGGCTCAGGGTGGCGATGTTACGACTGTTATTCGTGCAGGTCGTGATGAAAACAATCGAGGGTTAATCATTAACTCGTCGCGAGCAATTCTCTACGCGGATAAGTCGAAAAGTTTTGCTGACTCTGCTCGAAAAGTAGCAATTGAAACTCGCGATGCTATTAACAGTGCGCGATTTACGGGCTAATCGCGCAAGTAGCGCGGGCTAGTTTTATTTATTGATCACTTCGTCCAGCAAAATTTGATAGTTCGGCTTATTGTCGGTTCGCGAAGTCAAATATTTTTGCTTATATGACTCGTATTTTTTGTGATCAATAACTAGTGCCGCGCGAAGATCTTGCTCTGAGTATTCGCGGTCAATATTAAAAATCCTCGCCCCAGTAGCAAGTGAAAAATTATAGATGAATGATTTTTTGCGCTGATCAATGCCCGATTCAATCAGGTCAGACCACACTAAAACTAAGGGCTTGCAAAAGCTGATTGCATAACTTATTGCGGTGCTGTTCGTTGCAATTACTAGTTCGCGTGACGCTACAAGCGAAGCGGTTTGATCGCTAATTGTTCTTCGCTCAGCAAATAATGGCTTGTGATCGCGTCCAGAATGCTTTGGATGCACAGCAATATCAACTTGTAATTTAAGAGCAGATTCAATGCTCGAAAAAAACTTTGACAAGTTTGGATACCAATCTTTAGGCAGTACTTTCTCTGTCGTTCCCGTGAGAAGTTCATCTCTTGGAAATCCTGGAAAGCCCGTATCAAGGTAGACAGCAGCGTGTTTAGTCGTAATTTCAGTCGAGTTCAGCCTCAGAAATTGTGAATAATCTGACGAATTAGCAGAAATAATTTTTGTAGTTTTAGGAAAGTCTCGTCTGACCATACGATCAGATTCAGAACCACCACTAACGACAAGTTTGGGCAGAGCGAATCGCAACAGATTTCGCCGACCAAAATGGTAGTAATTCTTTAAATAATGCTTTAATTTTTGCAACTTGCTGGTTGTGGCTGGACTAGGCACGACTGCGCCGCCCACAACAAATCCAACTATTCGTGCTTTTGACCGCACAAGCGAAAGACAAACACGAAATGACTTGAGATTTATTGGCTTGATATGCGAAAAGACAATGGCATCTTTTGAGATTTTTTTAAACTCGCGGCGCCACTCTTTCAACGAAGAAAATCTAGTGACGTTAGCTGACTCGGATTGATTTGCGTATGCAGCTGAAAACTCTGGGGTCAGTGAATCAATTAATTCGTGAACATGCACTTCAAGGTGCTGTGATAAAAACTCAAGTTCAAATCTTTGCCAATCAAAATCTCTAAACCGATACGGCCAAACAACAATTAATTTTTTCTTTTGACTCACGTTGATGGTTTGACTTGGCCGAGAGGCTTGCCGAAAACTGGAACTTTCATATATGCATTAAATGCTTCGAACATTGACAACGACTCTGGGGTATCCAGAACTCGAACCTGTTCCCACATCTTGCCTTCATGCCATGATCCAGCGAAGTGAAGAAAATAATTAGTAAACAAACTTGCTTCAATGCAACTTTTAATAAGTTGCCAATTATTTTTGTGCTCGCTATACAAAAACGGGTATTTGTAGGCTATTTCATACGTCCACATTGCTTGAAAACGGTAGTCCATCCACTCAACGAGATCATTTGACTGCACAAAATGATTTAAAAATATCTGCTCGCCGCCCCCATCTTTGTTCATTACATCCCTTGGAAAGCTTTTGTAATATGTCTCCAATAATCTTCCATGATTCTTTGAGTTGTACACAAAGACTCCAGAACAAGCTTCATCAGCCTGTGGCTCAAGACCGGCCATTTGATACAGACCCTCAAGTGAAATAAAAAGGCTAGAGTCGAGAGGATACTTCGAGTCGTAGTACCTATTGCGCATAAAAGCCATTCGGCGAATAGCGCCGTGATACGGATAAGACAGATCTTTGCGCAAGGATACGAGGCCGACTTTTGCATCATTCCTCAGGTCAAAAATATTTGGGGCAATCGGGCTGATCAAAATGTCAGTATCAAGGCAACAAACATTGTTCGTTTGAAAAGTCGCACTATTTAACGCCTCCCCAATCAAGAATTTTTGCCAATATGGGTTCTTCCAATCAGGATGGTCTGTGTTGATTAGGTGGTCGTCAAATAAAATCAGCCCGAGGTCGTGGCGTTTGCAATACATTTCCCAAGTAGGAAAGGCGTACTCCATAAAAGGTTTGAGATATGCGTCACCGATTGCGATCGTGGCGAGCACATTGCCAGACTTTCCTGGCGGAATCAATACTTTCAGAACATACCTCGCCCTATAAATTAAATGCCACCGAAAAGTGGCTAAAACAAGTTTAGCGATTGACGCGCAAATTCGAAGGCTACAAACACGCAACTGTCGTCTGTGTAGGCAGTTGGCGATACCCTGACGGCGTAAAAGGTTCAGGAGGTTCAAACATGGCGCATCAATTTTTGAGCGAAGAGTGGATGGTGGCTGCCCGTGAAATTAGGGCGCGATATCAGAACGACTCAGTGAAAATTCCCGTTGGTGTGCGGATAAACCAAATTATTACCGGAGTTCCATTTGGAGAAGGCACGGTCGCAACCTATACAGACACAACATCTGGCGCTTTGGACATTGACCTAGGACATCTTGAAACCGTCGATGTGACTGTAACCACCGACTATACGACCGCACGAAATATTTTTGTTGAACAAGATCCAAACTTTACGATGCAGGCTTTCATGTCTGGAAAAATAAAAGTTGAAGGAGACATGCTAAAGATGATGGCGCTACAGGGCGCAATGCCTCAAGATGAAACTGCGAAAGCAATCGCTGCTGAAATCAAATCAATCACAAAATAATTTCTGAGTTGCGCTGACCTAACGAATTTGATGAGTTGAGCGAACTGCGCTTGCGGCAAAAATTGCAATCGCGCTACTAAATGCACCGGCGAGTAACGCGAATGAATAGCTTTTTATCACTCCAGAGTTGATCGTCGCTTCGTGGATTCCAATCATTATTGCTGCACCCAAAACTGCGCCCATTTGATTTAAAAGTTGTTGCATTGCACTGGCGACTCCAAGATCTCTGTTGTCAACAGAATTTGCGAGAAGTGCAGTTAGCGCAGGCGACGAAATGCCCAAACCGAGACCAGAGAGCGAAAGTCCGACAACAATTAACAGGTCAGATGCGCCAACATCGATCTGCGAAAGCAGCAACATTGAGACAACCACTGCACACGCACCAATAATTCCAGCATTTCTCTCACCTATTCGCGATGAAACACGACCAGAGAACGGTGCGACAAGTGAAAACATCAATGGACGAGCAATGATCAGCCAGCCGATAT
>CAMCZA010000037.1 GCA_945885515.1 Ferrithrix thermotolerans DSM 19514
CCAAAATGCGTCAATTCAGTCGGAGAGATTACGCGAAATTCTTGACTGGGGTCGATTAGCAAACTGCAAAGGAAAAATGAAACTATTCTTTGCCCCAATCGCCGAGCGCCCGCAGGCTCGAAGCCGTCGCGAAGAAAAAGCACATTCGCTTTGTGCGATCTGTGCGGTTCAAACAAATTGCTTAGAGTTTGCGCGCCAGCATCATGAACTTGGATATTGGGGAGGAGAAAACGAAGAACAGCGTCACCTCGCTGGCTTTAAAGTTGCCGCACCAATCGGTATCAGAGCACACCACGATAAGAAGCCAGACAAACTCGAGTAACGCTGACTTGCCCGTGGCTGGCGTGTCATGATTGAAGACATGAAATCAGTAGCCAAAGACCCGGACTCACTAGTTACGAACTTTATTGAATTGATTCAAGGACACCACCTCACGGCTGCTCTCGAGTTGGTTTCTGCCGACTGTGAGTATGACAATGTGCCGATAACCAAAGTCTTTGGTCGATCAGCAATTGAGCAAACCTTGGGTGGGTTTCTTGCCGAGTGCAGTGCATATGAGTGGTTGATCCATCATCAAGTTGCGAGCGGCGATCTAGAACATGGCGTGGTTATGAACGAGCGAACAGACCGATTTGAAATTGATGGTCGATGGGTGGATCTAGATGTTGCAGGTTTGTTCGTAATCAGTGACGGAAAAATTGCTTTGTGGCGCGATTATTTTGACCGTGAAATTTTCGCCAAGGCGCTTGCTGCGAAATAACGCGCGCTCGTACAACACGCATTCGTTACATTGCCATAAATGAACAATGATTTAGCCAGTAAATCACTCGAAGAAATTCGATTTGCCGTTGTTGATACCGAAACCACCGGCTTGTCTGGCACCGACGACTATGTCCTACAACTCGGGGTTGTCGTCACTCGGGCCGACGGCACAATCGAAGACCAATACGAAACATTTGTGCGACGCAACTTCTGGAAACCAGGCAGACTCGGCGCTTTCAAAGTACACGGAATCACGCGACGAAATCTTTGGCGCGGCATTTCTCCAAACGAGATGCTCGAACGACTAAACAATTATCTATCCACGACAATTTTTGTCGCGCACAATGCCAAATTTGATATTGCCTTTCTGACCAGCGAGGCAACTCGTGCAAAAACCACAATTAATCTGAATGGCCCTCTTGACACCCTGAAACTTTCGCGTGCACTTGACCCGAAGCGATCGCTCTCACATCGTCTCAAAGATGTAACAGCCCGCTACAACGTGGTAGTTGACCGCCCACATGACGCCCTTGCTGACGCACTTGGCACTGCACTCGTTTTGCCACATTTATTGCGCGCTCACAACATCACGACTGTAGAGCAACTCAAAACGCACTTCGGCGCCTGAATTATTTAGCCGAACCGCCGGCCACATAGCGGGCAAGAACCTTCTGTGCAGATAATTTGCCCAGGTTTTTAAACTCAACTGGTTTCACTACCTTGACCCCGTTGCCGGCTCGCAAAAGCATGCGCCCCAACCATTGCTCGGAAGTGATTGACATCGTTATTTCAACGACATTGTGGCTTTTGATCTTTTTGGTGACCCTTGAGATGTATGGATACGACTCGACAATCCATCGGGCTTCTGGCTCAACGCGCAGCGTTACTTGTTGCATCGTTGAAGCAAACCACTGCGGGTCAGTCTCAAATATTTGTTCGACTACATCGAAAATGCCGACTGCTGCAAGTCGCTCAATTCGATCAATTCTAAATATGCGGTCCTCGCCAGACTGATGATCGTCAGCCGCAACATACCAATGACCTGAATCTTCAAATACTTTTCGTGCTGTGATTACCCGATTTGAACGCTTCTGCGATGCTGGTGAAAAATATTCGATGTCGTGTCGTTCGCCGGTGGTTGCCGCATAGCGAAGTTCTTTTACAAATTTGGCATCGGGAAGCTCTACTTTTATTGTTTCAGCACCCGACGGCATAAGCGGGGCGATCTTGGCTAGTGCGGTCGAAAGTGGGCCTTTCTTGTCTGCGCCAGGCAACTGCAAAGCGGTCTTAGCCATCACTGAAATCGCAAACAACTCAGCGGTGCTGAGCTTCAATGGCCGCGAAAAAACCAACGGAACTTCGGCAACGACCATGCCGTCGTCCATAAACACATCAATCAGCGCATCAGGGCTGTACGGCGGCACACCACAAACGGCAGCCATCTGAATATCGTCCATCAGTTCTGTTTCGGTCAGGCCAAACTGTTTTGCCATCGTTGAAATCTTTACTCGTTTGCGTTGCATTATCCATGGCAACATCACCAGCAACCCAGTAACGCGTTGCGCTGCACTGCGCGGCCCGCGACGACTCGCTTTTTTGACGGGCTTTTTTAAAGTTTTCTTTATTGCAGTTTTTTTAATGACAGCTTTTTTCGCGGGTTTTTTAATTGTGGCTTTTTTGACTGTTTTTTTTACGCTTGCTTTTTTAGATTTCATGACTTACCTGCTGCTAAATCCTCGAGCCATTCAATAACTTGCTGACGCACTCGTGGCGGCGCGAGTACCTCGGCGCTTTCAACCATCGCAAACAACCACAATCTAAACGCCGACAAATTTCCGCACGGAATCGAAAATTCGACACTGCCATTAGCTCGCTCTTTGATCACGGCACCGTCACCAAACTCGTTGCGAACTCCGGCAACTAGTGGACCATCAACAAGCACGATTGCCGTTGTTTCTTCGCCGTCGCCTGCGGCCAACATTTGTTTTTCGGTCGGCACTGCGGCTGCAACGTCAAATCCACTCGGCGTTTTAAATGCTCGAGTTTGGCTTGAAGCGACTTTGCCTTCAATTCGATCAACTCGAAAGACTCGTTTGTCTTTGCGCAAATGATCAAAACCGATGATGTACCAAAATCCACTGCGCGAAAGCATCCCGTATGGGTCAACCTGGCGCTTTTCGCCTTTGTATTCAAAATTCAGAGTTCGCCGCTGCATCACAGCATCTGTGATCGCACTCATATTTTGATCGACTAATCCGATGTTTACGCTAAGCGAAGTCGACTGCATCGCTCGTTCACCACCAAGTTTCCAAAGTGCTTCTTCACCGTGCTGTGCTCCGAGATGCACCGTCGCCACTGCAAGTTGCAGTGCAATTCGCTCTTCGTCAGAAAGCCTTAAGTCGCTCAACTCATAGTTTGAACGATTAACCCAATAGGTAACTTCGCCAGCGGCATCTCCACCTAAAGTCTTTGTCTCAATCGGAATTCGCATTTCACGCAGCGCGGCCTTATCACGTTCAAAAGCAGCACGCGCTGCCTCATCACCATCTGGATATTGCTTACCCAGTTCTTGACGAATCTGACGCAGAGTCAACGGTCGATTTCGGTCAACTAATAAAGCAAGCAGATTCAGCATTCGCTCGGCTTGCGATATTTTTATTGCCATAGACCCATAGTAGGTCGTTTAACAATCGTCACCGACGAACGGTAATTAGTTCTTTCGGTGCTGGCGATACAGATTTATGAGACTTCGGGTTGATCCGTCAAGTTGATCTTTGTCGCCCTTTTGAGTCGGCGCAGATGAACCTGATATCTCGTTTGACAACTCGCTGGCGAGTGATTTGCCTAGTTCAACTCCCCACTGGTCAAAACTATTTATACCAAAAACAACACCTTGAACAAACACTCGGTGCTCATACATCGCAATTAATGCGCCGAGAGTTCGCGCAGTCATCGCCCGCGCAAGCACAGTCGTCGATGGACGGTTGCCAGCCATTACTCGGTGATTTGCATTTTCATCGGAGGTTTGCTCTGCATCAATTTCTTCGAGTGTGCGACCAAACGCCAGTGCTTTAGATTGGGCAAACATATTGGCGATAAGCGCGTCGTGTGCCACTCGCTGATCGTGAACAGACTGAGAAAAACCAATGAACTCAACAGGCACAACATCTGTGCCTTGGTGCAACATTTGAAAAAATGCATGTTGCGCATTCGTGCCGACTCCACCCCAAACAACGGGAGATGTGCGCATTGCAGTGGCGCTTCCATCAACTTGAACCGATTTTCCATTACTTTCCATAATCAACTGCTGTAAATAATCAGACAGTAAACGCAATTGAAATGCATATGGAATGAATGCCTGACTCGTGTGACCGAGGACGCTGAAATTCCAGATGTCAATCAAGCCGAGAATCAATGAAACATTATTTTCTGGCGACGAGTTTTGCATTTGGTCATCAACTGCGCGCATACCGGCGAGAAACTCGTCAAATATATCCGGACCAAAAGCAATCATCGGAGCAAGGCTCATCGCAGACGAAATTGAAAATCGACCACCAACCCAGGGCCAAATATTAAAAGAGTTTGCAGCAATTACACCAGCCTCAATTGCGCGCTCAGGGTGTGCCGAGACCACGACAAAATGATCTGCAAGAGTCTTACTATTTTGCTCGACCCCAAGTTTTGTGGCTAGCCAATTTCTAGCAATATTCGCATTCGTCAGTGTCTCTATGGTGTTGAAAGACTTTGAACAAACAATAAATAGAGTCTCACTGGCTTTGGACTTTTCCAATACCGACTCAATTTCATGGGCATCAATATTGCCAATGAACGAGCACTCAACTGCCGTTTTATAATTTGGTGAGAGCGCGTCAAAAACGAGTGCTGGCCCAAGGTCGCTTCCACCGATACCGATACTCACTATCTTTTTGAACCTTTTATCTGTTCGCACTGAGTTGGCGAATTTTCTCAGTGAATCTAACTCGGTATGGACTTGGGCGATCACATCTACTCCGTCAACATTCAAGGTCTGCTTTTTGTCGGCTCGCAAAGCAGTATGCAATACGGCTTGCTGCTCGGACCAATTAATTTTTGCACCGTTTCGCATCTCGGTGAACTGTTCAATAATCTGTAAATCTTTTGCCAGCGCCAACAATTCGTTGAGCACCTGGTCGTCAATCAATTGCTTGGAAAAATCAACATATATCTCATCTTTTGAATCCCACAGAGTGCGACTGAATTTCACAGAACGAGTCAGGTCTTGACTAAACAACGATCGCAAAGATGTATCACTCAATCGACCGGCATGGGCCAAAACTCGTTGCCAAACTTTTAGCGACTCTTTGGCCATTGAATTAAGGCTACTGACTAGGGTGAATGCTCGTGTCTAAGTCTTCACAACGCCTCGGTGTCGCCTATGGATTAGGCGCATACATCACGTGGGGGTTGCTGACCATCTACTGGAAATTTCTAGATCAATTTAATGCATTCGAACTGATCGGCTGGAGAATTACTACTTCGTCAATAATTTTACTGGCAGTAATTATCTCTACCAAAAAACTTCGAAATTTATTGACTGCGTTGCGCGATTCAAAACTGCGCCTACGGATTGCGCTTGCCAGCGTCCTGCTTTCTATCAACTGGACAACTTATGTTTGGGCAGTCGTTCACGAGAACATTATTGAAACTGCCCTTGGCTATTTTATTTCACCCTTGCTGACAATGGTCATTGGGTTTATTGTTTTGCGTGAACCAATGAGATCAGCACATCGATTGGTGATCGCGCTTGCAGCCATCGCAGTAGCGATACTTACTTATGCCTATGGGCGTCCCCCATATTTGGCGCTAATAATCGCGATTTCGTGGAGTATCTACGGCTATCTAAAGAAACAGGTTCCACTTTCAAGTCTCGAGAGTCTGACATCAGAAGTTTTTGCGCTTTTGATTCCTGCAATTGGAATTTTGATCTGGGGATTCAACCGCGCCGACAGTGTGCCCAATAATGCTTCAACCATTCAGTGGATTTTTGTTTTGTTCACCGGATTAATGACTGCAGTTCCATTACTTTTGTTTGGTGCAGCCTCACGAAGAGTTCGGCTCAGCTTGCTGGGGCCAATGCAATATCTGGTGCCGACTTTTAATTTTTTTCTCGGTTGGTTGGCTTATAACGAAAAATTAGACGCCACTCGCCTCATCGGTTTTGCTTTCGTTTGGTTCGGATTAATTATTTTGGTGGCAGACTCGCTGCGAGCATCTAAAAATAACTAGCGACTAGACGCTGGTTGAGACACGTAAAGCCGCACCAGTTAAAAGCAACTTCATCGAATTAACCAATTCTTTTGTTCGCCGCGCATCTTTGTAGACCATGTTGAATCGGGCTAGTCCAGATAACACCACTGCCAACACGTCTTCAAGTGATTGAGCAGATATCTGATCGCTCACTTCGCCACGACTAACTGCCTTTTCACAAACGTCCAACAGAATTCGACCGATCCGACCACTCAACGGAAGTACCGCTTTCATTACTTCTGGGTGACGGTGGGCTTCAGATGAAACACTCATCACGAATGCGACGACTGCTGGTTCGCGCACTGTCAGTGCCGCAAGTGCATCTACCATTTTTGAAATGTTCTCCGAGAAGTCTGCATCTTTGCTTATCGAGTTTTCAATAGTTTTACAAACAAGATCTTGCACATCGGTAAACACAGCGACATACATCTCGATTTTTGACGGAAAATAGTGATAGATCGCGGCCGTTGTAATTCCAACGCTCTGCGCGAGTTTTTTATTGGTCGTCGCGTCAAAACCATCTGCAGCAAAAGACTTTCGCGCTTCAATCAACAGTCGTTGGCAGGTATCTACACCCACACAATTTATTGGTCGACCTAATTTTGACATTGCCAAAATAATACTTAACTAACCTGCCATCAACCGAGTCAGAGCATCTGCTAGTTCGACAGGGCGATCTCCTTGTATTGAGTGCCCTGCGCCGTCGACCACAATCACCTGCGAGTTCGGCTTGCGACGCAAAAGTTCGGCAACATCTGCGTCATCAACAACGGGTGAAGTTCCGCCACGAAAAAGAGTAAACGGGCAATCTAATTTTGAGATGACATCCCAAAGCGCAGCCAGTCGCTCGATGCGTTGGCTTGGGTCTTGCGGTGACGGATGAGTTGAACGGTCATATCGCCACTGCCAACTACCGTCGGTTTCTTGCTTGGCATTATGCAAAATTCCGCGACGCAACGAACTTTCTGATCTCGTCGGGTTGTGCTCAATTGTGCGCGCCAATAAATCTTCAAAACTTGCGAATGATTGTGGTCCGTTGACAAAATCGGTAATCGCTTTGGCTTTTTGCGAATTTACTCCAGGTGTGATGTCAACATTTGCAAGCGACAAAACTAATTCGGGGCGCTGACCGGCAAGCGCAAGAGTGGTTAATCCGCCCAGCGACATGCCTACTACAAGACGCGTTTTTGGTGCCCAGGTTTCAATTGCAGTGGCAACATCTGGCGCCAATACCGAAGGTTCGTAGTTTCCATCACTGCGCCAAGACGAGTGGCCGTGTCCTGGTAAATCAATTGCAATCATTGGCACTCCCATCGCCAACGAGACCGTGTCCCATGTGTGCGCGTTTTGTGCACTGCCGTGGACAAGAGTTATTTCTGGCGGCTGCGTACCCCACTTCAATGCGCTCAGTGTTCGACCGTCCGAAAGTACACACGAAATGCGTTCTACAATTGGCTTCGCTGAAGCCCGCAATTCATATTCGGAAATATTTTCTCCGAACATTGCAAACTCGTCGTAGTTGATCACAAACCCTCGTTATGGCGTAGTTGTTGTTGAAACCAAATTTGTTGCAGTTGATTTTGCAATCGTTGTTGTTGTCACTGAACCAACAACCGTAGTTGCGGTTGGCGTCAGTGAACCAGAAGATTGCCCGCCAGGCAGACTCGTAACTGTTGGCAAACTCGTCACAGTTGGAATAGTTGTGTAATTTGGGTCGGGCTTGTCATATGGCGGAACCGGTGAACCATAAATCTCGGGCTCTTTATTTCCGTCGAACACATACACTCGGTCGCCATATTTTACTAACGCCGGAAAATACCTGGCAACCGACATCGGGATACGAACACAACCGTGTGATTCTGGCTTGAGTGGAACAAGAATTGCTCCGTGCACGGCGATGTTGTAATTGAAATACACAGGGTTATAAAGCGAGCCTAATTTCGTTTCACGCATTCCTGTTCGGCGATTATAAAAATAGAAAATTCCACCTGGGGTAACCGCCTGACCACAAATTCTCTGGGTAATTTGCTCTGTGGTGTCGTTTCCTTCCTCGCCTGGGTCAATTTTGACTTCTTCACACCATTGTTCTCCGGTGCCCGACGAAATGTGTGTAATTAAAACTGGCTCTTGATTTGTAAATACGATCATTAGTTGTTGCGGTAAATAAATCTCAACATGTGTCGCCGTATCTGCTTTGCGTTGTGGAGCAAATTTCAGCGACGATTGCATAATCGACCAAGTTGCAGGAGTGAGAATTCCAGTAGCTTCCTCGCGCGGCACCCCGAGAACTAATTTTTCAAATGCCCACATTGCCTGAACTGTGTTCTGGCCGAACATCCCATCAACAGGACCTGGATCAAAACGCAATTCTTTGAGCCGTTGCTGCAGGCGCAATACATCATCACCTTGCATCCCTGACTCAAGATTGCGACTTAATGGCACAGTTACGGCTGTTGCAACAGTCGAACCTGTAACCACCCCGAGACCATTTGCGTTGTTCTGTTGCTGATTGGCTCTATTTTGTTGCAAGCCAACTGCAATAACTATCGCCAAGACCACAAACGCGAGTAGAGCCGGTCGCCAACGCGCAATCGTTGACGCGTTATATGACGAATTATCTGGTCTGTTCATTTTTCTCGCTTAAAAACTAGCAGTTGATCATTGCGAAACTGAGTGAGGCTTTATTGAATTCAACTTCTTACGCAATCCAAATGCCTCTCGTAAAATTTTTAAAATCACCGTTGGAGAACTCAGCGTTGACACACCACGAGTTCGAGGAAAATAGTCTACGCCAAATTGGACAACACTCAGGCCAAGTTTCTTTGCGCTGACTATTAGTTCTGCGTCGATAAAAGAGCCCTCACTTTCAAGAACAACTTTTTCGAAAACTGACTTTCGGCAGAGTTTGAATGCGAAATTAATATCTCTGAATCGAACCCCAAAAAGAATTCGCACCAAGAGGTTATAAAACATCGAGTAAACGACTCGAACATATCCTTCGCCGGTTCGGTCAAACCGATATGCACTTACGATGTCTGCTTCATATTGGCGCATCAGACGCAACGCATTTTGAACTTCTCGCATATCAAATGGCAAGTCTGCATCGGTATACAAAACGACATCACCAGTTGACGCTGCGAATCCAGATTTGATTGATCCACCCAGTTTGCGATTTACCGGATGGTGAACAACTTTGATGCGGTTGTCGCGTGCTGCTGCTGAATCAGCGAGTTGTGGCGTTTCGTCAGTTGATGCGTCATCAATGATCACTAGTTCATAGTCGCCAATCACGCCGACGCTGATTAATTCTTGGCACAAATCTTGAGCAGCGTTCAAAGCACGTTGCAAATACTGTTCTTCGTTCCACATCGGAAAAAAAACGCTCAATCGTTCAAATTTCACCTGCGACATCGTGAATACAGGCTATTGTCATTTACTATGTCGTTGCCACCACCATCTCTACAAGACGAATCGACGCCTGCCGGGTCACTGACTCGCCAGTGGACGATTGCAATAGTTGTCACGCAACTGCTTATTGTCGGGGCTCTTATCGCCGTAGCAATCTCATCAAGGTCAATTGGCAAACCAACATGGTGGCTGGGATACGAATATGCGCCAGCATTTTTTCTGCTTTGGTTTCTGCCGTTCATTGCACCCGCAGGCATGATTTTTGCCGCAATTAAACATTCGCGACTGTTGCCCTTTGTCGGCTTAGCCTCAACCTTGCTTTTAGGGGTGACCTCGGGTTTTGATGTTTCGCGTACTCCCGGAATCGCAATCTGCGAAATCTTGCTCACCGTTTGCACTGCGCTTTCAACAATTGCTGCACTCGCAGGGCGCCGTCGTTCAGTAACAACCGGCATATAGAACTTGACTATTAAAAACCTCTCGGTTTCAAGCCGTTGCGATCTGTACCGTTAAGTCGTGGCAAAAAAAGATTCTGGCACCAGCAACTCTGGCTCGAGTAGCACTGGCACTAGTAGTTCCGGCGGGAGGGTCTTAACTTCGCTTCCAAGTGGCGAACGAGTTGGCATCGCGTTTTCTGGTGGACTCGATACTTCTGCCGCGGTTGCGTGGATGCGCGAACGCGGTGCTTTGCCATACGCATATACGGCCGACATCGGGCAACCAGATGAAACAGATCTTGAGTCAATCCCCGAACGGGCAAAAACTTACGGAGCAGTTGCCGCCAAACTTGTCGACTGTCGCGAACTTCTCGTTCAAGAAGGATTAATCGCGCTTCAGTGCGGTGCATTTCACATCACGACTGCTGGTAAAACATATTTCAATACAACTCCACTGGGTCGTGCCGTGACCGGCACATTACTCGTGCGCGAAATGAAACATGATGGCGTAGATATCTGGGGCGATGGAAGCACATTCAAAGGCAACGACATCGAGCGTTTCTACCGTTACGGCTTGCTTGCCAACCCAAATTTGCGAATCTACAAACCCTGGCTTGATGTCGACTTCGTGCGCGAAATGGGCGGTCGCGCCGAGATGAGCGCATTCTTGACTGCGAAAAAATTACCATATCGCGATTCGGCACAAAAGGCGTACAGCACTGATGCAAATATTTGGGGGGCTACGCACGAAGCAAAGTCACTCGAAGAACTTGCAACCAGCATGCACATTGTTAATCCGATAATGGGTGTTGCTCACTACGACGAAAGTGTAAAAATAAAAACAGAAGATGTCATTGTGCGTTTCAAAGAAGGCTGGCCAGTTGCCTTGAACGG
Source organism: Ferrithrix thermotolerans DSM 19514 (assembly GCA_945885515.1). Taxonomy (GTDB): domain Bacteria; phylum Actinomycetota; class Acidimicrobiia; order Acidimicrobiales; family Ilumatobacteraceae; genus BACL27. Next base: position 10,788 of record CAMCZA010000037.1, read on the forward strand.
CAAAGAGTTTTCATCGCAGACCGAATTAATACTTGCGGCAAATGTAATCGGCGGTCGACACGGCTTGGGTATGAGCGATCAAATTGAAAATCGAATCATCGAAGCCAAGAGTCGTGGAATCTATGAGGCGCCAGGCTTGGCGTTGCTGCACATTGCTTACGAAAGATTAATCTCCGCAATTCACAACGAAAACACGATTGAAAATTATCGCACCATGGGTCGTCGCTTGGGTCGCCTTCTTTACGAGGGTCGATGGTTTGATCCGCAATCACTGATGTTGCGCGAATCGCTCACGCGTTGGGTCGGCTCACTAGTGACTGGCGAAGTGACCGTGCAACTGCGTCGCGGTGACGACTATTCGATCCTCAACACGACTGGCGAACACTTCACATATTTGCCGGAGCGACTGAGCATGGAGCGTGTTGAAGACGCACCATTCGGGCCGCTTGATCGAATCGGTCAACTTACGATGCGCAACTTAGATATTCAAGACACGCGCGAAAAACTTGAGATCTATCGCCAGGCCGGCACTCTCGACGCAAATACTCTTGCATCAGGCGCTCTCACCGAACTCGAATAAACATGCTCAAGCGACTTCTCAAAAATAAGTGGTCAGTGCTTTCTTTGATTCGGGCGCCACTTGTTTTCGTCGCCAAGTATTATAAGACTTTTCACCAAATTCGAAATTTGATTGCACAGCTTGATTTTGAAAAAATTGATAGAACTCCAATTTTAAAAACACGAGCAATAAAGAAGCTCTCTGATGATCCGATTAATTATGTTGACATTGGAGCGCGAGGTGGACTCTTAGAGTTTCTTAAACCATTTGAGTCAGTTCTCCATACCATATTTTTCGAACCAGACACCGAAGAGTATTTAAAGATGCAAAAACTTCTCGCCAACAAGCAAGCCCAGATTTTCAATACTGCGGTCTCCGACTCTAATTCGATCAAAACCCTATATCTAACCAAGAAGCGCGGTGGCAGTAGCTTGCTCCACCCAAGCGGTCACATGATTGGCCTGATGGCCCAAGACGGAAATGGAATCGATCGATTTGCTGTGGAGCAAACTATCGAAATCAAAACACAACGGCTTGATGACATTTTAAAGTTTTCTGAAATTAAAATCGACATCTTAAAAATTGATACACAGGGTTCGGAATATGAGATTCTGGGAACGCTCGGAGAACATCGTCCTTTCTTGATTTGTGCAGAATGTGCAACGACTGAAATTTACAAAAATCAGAAGTCCATATTTGCTACTGGATTGCTTCTTGAAAACCTCGGCTACTTTCCTTTGCACCTTATGGACGGTCATCTTTTGCCAAAAACTGCGTCGGCTTGGCGAAATAGCACACAACTTTATGGTGACGTAATTTTTGTCCCCGATAATTCGGAGAATGGGATAGCGATAATTAAACGCGACGTTGAAAAATGGTTCGCCGCTCTGTGCATGCATGGCTACATGGATTTTGCGTTATGGCAAATAGATGAACTGAAAATCCCAAAGCCAGAACTCGTTATTCAAACCGAAGAATTGCTCAAAAACAATTAGCGATTGACAACGGCGCGGGTGATCGCGGCGGCAAGCGCAGCGCGCTCACCCATCTTTGAAACTTTGATGTATTCGCTATCTGCATGTGCGCCACCACCACAAGCACCAAGACCATCAAGAGTGGGTATACCAATTGCTGCAGTGAAGTTGCCGTCAGAGCCGCCGCCTACTGCAATGCCCTGCAAGTCTGTGATGCCAATACCTTGCGCCACGCTTTGCGCCACGGCATAAAGCGTCGTAGATGCCGACTCATGCATCGGCGGACGATTAATTGATCCACTCACGCTAATTGATGCACCAGCCACAGTTGGTTGCAACGCACCAAGCGCCGATTCAACACGCGCTTTTTCTGAAAGAATATTTACACGAACATCAACCGTGATTTGTGCGGCTGCCGGTACAACATTTTCTGTCGTACCTGCTGTCGCAATCGTCGGAGTAACAGTCGTGCCAATCTCGGGCTTTGCAATCGCCGCAATTGTTTGCACCTGAGCGGCGAGTTCAATCAATGCGTTGATTCCTTTTTCGGGTTCAAGACCGGCGTGTGATGCTCGTCCAGCAATATCAACTCGAAATGTGCCGACACCTTTGCGCGCGATCTTTAACGCATCATCATTTCCGCTTGGTTCAAACACCAACACATTGCCGGTTGCCTTGGCACGCTCCTCGATAAGTGCGCGCGAGGCATACGAACCGATTTCTTCATCCGCTGTAATCAAAATCTCTGCTTGATGCGCTTCACGAATTTCGCTCAGTCCATAAATAGCCTGAATGATGCCGGCCTTCATGTCAAAGATGCCAGGTCCGCGTGCGATGTCACCGTCAACGCTGAAACCGCGCTTGGCCACCGTGCCTTTTTGAAAAACTGTGTCGTGATGACCGACGATCAAGACTTTTGTGGCGTCGCTGCCCTTCCAGTGCACATGCGGGCCTTTGTCGCTCGTAATTATTTCTGGGGCTTTGCCGAGCACCTCGGTCATCACCTTGGCCAAAAACTCTGCACTGCGTTGCAAAAGCTCTGGCTCATTTGACGGCGACTCGATGTTGACAAACTGCTTGACATGCTCGAGCATCTGGGCGGTGCGCGAATCTAAATTGGCGCGCAACTCTGCAGGTGTCGGTGTCCCGTTCGGCAAACTCACCTATCTATAGTGCCACGCACCGACACAAGAATCTCGCTGAAATAAATGAGCTTTGTTGCACAGTTTCTCGCAGAAAATTAGTGTGCCCGGGATCGGACTCGAACCGATACAGCGCTTTCGCACCAGGGGGGTTTAAGCCCCCCGCGTCTACCATTCCGCCACCTGGGCAACCCTGTCAGGCTACGCGCGTTT
>CAMCZA010000038.1 GCA_945885515.1 Ferrithrix thermotolerans DSM 19514
CGAATTAAATTTGAAGTTCGCCGATCTTTGCGAGTCGGGTCGCATTGAGCGAATAGAACCAACATCTCCAGAAATTTCAGATCACGACAACTTGGATAAGTTTCGCATCGCGTTCGCATTTGCAAGGCGAGACTTTGGTGGATTGCGAAGCCTGATAGATCTGCTCAACAGCAGTGTTCGTTAAGTTAGTTGACGCTGTTACTAACGCTGTTTACTAACGCTAATCATCACGATTCGCCGTCTAGTAGGCCTATTGCTTTTTCAATTGCGCGTCGAGCCTGTGTCAGCGTGCGTTCAATTTCGGGACGCTTTGATTCTCCGAGAGAGTGAGCCTCCTTGAGTGCAGCGAGAGCCCGATCGGCAAGTGTCTCTGAAATATTTCGAAGTTGTTGGACGAGTTCTTGATTCTTTTCGGCTGAATTTTGCATGATGCAACAAGTATGCCATTAGCATCCATCGTCGTGTCAAAACCTGAAGAGCTTCATGAGTGGATTAGTTTTGCCGACCCAGACCTAGAACAAACTTGGATGATTGACGCAACTTTTTTGCGGTCAAATTGGACATGTATCTATGGCAACGGATGCCAAGGAATTCTCGACGAGGCAGACCCAACGTTGCACCAGGGATGCTGCAGTTACGGTGCTCATTTTATTGACAAAGAAGATCTTGCCTCAGTGAAGAAAAGTGTTAAGCGCTTAAAGCCAGAACATTGGCAAAATTACGATCGTGGACAAAAGGGCAAATGGCTCGGTAAAGAAAAAGATGGCTCAGATATCACGACCTCGTATAAAGGCGCATGCATCTTTCATAATCGACCTGACTTTGAAGGCGGAATGGGTTGCGCATTTCATGTTGCTGCGACACAAGAGGGCGAACGCCCAATGGATTGGAAGCCAGACGTGTGCTGGCAAGTACCACTTCGACTAGAGCAGCACGAAGAAGACGAAGACCACATTCTGTCAATAGTTCGCGAGTGGAAGCGTCGTGATTGGGGTGGCGGCGGCTTTGATTTTGATTGGTGGTGTACCGATGATTCGTCAGCATTCGTTGGCTCGCGTCCTGTTTACAAATACTTAAAAGATGAGTTAATAGAACTTTGCGGTGATGAGATCTACGACATGATCGTCAAACAACTACAAAAGCCACGCACAACATTTTTGCCGCACCCACAAGTACGACGTAAAAAACAAAGTTAACTAGTAGTCCTGCTTCATTTAGCAGGCGTCTAATTTATTTGTCTCTTTTTCTATTTGTTAGTTTTGCCAGACTTGCGTCGGTCTTCGATAGACAGATAGCGCTTTCTGATACGGATGTTTGTCGGAGTTACTTCGACAAGTTCATCATCGGCAATCCATTGAATTCCTGATTCAAGCGTGTGAGTAATCGGAGTGGCGAGTTTTGGCCCGTCGTCGTGACTGTGCGTTCTGATGTTTGTCATTTCTTTAGCCCGAACTGCATTTACTACCATTTCATCATCGCGTGAGTTCTCGCCTACGACCATTCCTTCATAAACTTCTACGCCAGGAGCAACAAACAGCGTTCCGCGCAGTTGCAAATTATCCAATGCATAGGCAGTCGTAGAACCCTTTCGGTCGGCAATCATTGCGCCACCTAAGCGGTGCGGTAAATCGCCAGCCCACGGCATGTAGCCATCCAAGCTTTGGTGAAGTAATGCTGTGCCACGAGTAACCGTGAGCAATAAAGATCTAAACCCTATTAGACCTCTAGAAGGCGCCTGAAAACTAACGATCGTACGACCGCTGTCGCCTGGTTCAAGATTTGTGACGCGACCTTTGCGAGGGGCAAGTGCTTGGGTAACAGCACCAACATATTCGTCTGGTACGTCGATTGTTCCGGCTTCGAGCGGCTCATGCTTTTTGCCATCAATCTCTTTAGTGATTACTTCTGGACGACTGACTTGAAGCTCATATCCTTCGCGACGCATGTTTTCAATCAGCACCGCTAGTTGTAACTCGCCTCGACCAGCAACTGAGATCACGTCAGGTGTGTCAGTTGTGTTGACTTTAATTGAAACATTGCCGAGAACTTCTTTGAACAGTCGCTCGCTTAAGTGACGACTAGTTAAATAAGTACCTTCGCGACCTGCGTATGGTGAAGTGTTAACTCCAAAGCTCATTCGCAAAACTGGTTCATCAACTTCAAGTCGTGGTAGTGGCGCCGCGTTCTCAAGCGCAGCGATTGTGTCGCCTACTTCTACTTCGTCAATACCAGCCAAAATAAACAAGTCTCCAGCAGATACTTCGCTTACTTCCTCGCGACCGATTCCGCGGAATGCAAACAGGGTTGTGATCCGACGCTTGATTGATGGAGCAGGATTCGTTGCAGTCGGGTGTTGCCAAACTGTCACTGTGTCGCCTTTTCTCATAACGCCAGCATGAACACGACCAATTGCAAGTCGACCGAGATAATCAGATGCATCTAAGTTTGCAACTAGTGCCTGAAGCGGTGCAGCAGGGTCATCTGTCGGCGCAGGAATAGTGTCAAGAATTGCGTCTAACAAAGGAACCAGGTCGGCATTTTCTGCCGGCATTCCGATCCCCTTCATTGAACGCCCGTCTCTGGCGACTGCAGAAATCACAGGGAAACTTAGGTGGTGGTCATGATGCGCGAGATCCAAAAATAGTTGTTCAACTTCTTGAAGAACTTCTTCGGGGCGTGCATCTGATCGATCAACTTTGTTAAGCACAACGACTACCGGCAAATCACGGGCAAGCGCTTTTGAAAGGACATAACGAGTCTGCGGAAGTGGTCCCTCGGCAGCGTCTACCAACAATAAAATTCCGTCGACTAGAGCAAGGGCTCGTTCGACTTCTCCACCGAAGTCGGCGTGACCTGGGGTGTCAACAAGATTAATTTTGGTACCGCGCCATTCGATTTCGGCAGCTTTTGCAAGAATCGTGATACCGCGTTCACGCTCTTGATCATTTGAGTCCATTACGCGATCGACCACGGCCTGGTGGGCAGCGAATGTTCCGCCAGATTTCAGGAGTGCGTCAAGAAGTGTTGTTTTGCCATGGTCAACGTGCGCCACTAAGGCAATATTTCGAATGTTATTGATGGGGGTTACTCAGTTTCAGCTAGTTATTGATTGTCTTCATCGGTGAGCTCATCGGAGAGCTCTTCGCCGTCTTCATCGAACCGCACTCCATAGCGTTCGGCTATGGCTGCATATTCGTCTTCTTGTGACTTACTCTTACTTTGACGCGAAACACCAAGATCTTCGGCAGTCGGGCCTGTTTGCTTCAGACGACGTGCTTCCTCGAATCGACGATGACGACCCTTTTTCACGATAGGGCTCCAAATTTTCTCTGGGGCGGCTACCGGTTTTGGTCACCGCCTAGTGGTTAGACATTGGCAAAGAGACTAGCAACAAAATCGCCTTAAATTGTGGCATTAAGAACTCTCTGCTTGAATCAGTTTGAGATGTCCGTCACGATCGACACTCAAACCGACAGTTCCAGCGATTATTTGCTTCAGATCATCGCCTACAACCTCTGCTCTCCAGCCGTGCAGTAATCGTGCTTCAGACGACTTTTTTAGAAATGCGCTGATGTCGTTGCGAGTTGCCAGAAGTGATGCATCGATTTTATGTTTTCGCGCAAGTTCGCCAATCCATGCAGTAATCAATGTCAGTGCTGGTCTCGCCCACTTTTCAACATCATCATTTTCTTGGCCAGGCAACTCAACTGTGCGCTGTGCCCCATCGCGAATTGCCGCCATAATCTCTTTGCAGAATTCTGACGATAAATGGCGATCGTCAACCCCACGAGTTGATGCGAGTTCTTCGACACTTTTTGGCACTCGTTGCGCGATTCCGAGAAGGGCCATATCTGACATAACCCTTCTTGGAGGATGATCGCTTCTCATAGCTCGCTCTTCACGCCACTGTCCGAGTGATTGGGCAACACCACGGGAAGATCCTTTGAGCGATCGGGACTCTTTAAGTTTGAGCCACGCCATGTGCGATTCGATTGGACCAGTCGGTCGCGCGACAAGATCTCTGCATGCATCGTCGACCCATGAAGTGCGACCAAGTTCGTTGAGTTGAGCCGAGAGTTGGTCGTGAAGATCCAATAAGTGAGCGACATCGTCTGCGGCGTAAACGCATTGTGCCGATGTCAACGGACGTCGCAACCAGTCTGTTAGGCGGTCACCCTTTGAAAGAGCAATTTTTTTGTGGGCCTGCACCAATGTCGCCAGCGAAGGCGTGGAGAAACCAAGAAAACCGGCCGCAATTTGACAATCAAAAATGTTTCGCGGGGCAACAAGCGAAGCATGTCGCAAAACTTCCAAATCCTGTTGAGCGGCATGAAACACCGCCAAGATGTCGTTCTCGAATAGCCGAGCAAGACCACGCGGATCAACAGCAAGTGGATCAACAAGCGCTGTTTGTGATCCCCACTTCAATTGGACGAGCGCCAATTTTGGATAGTAAGTCTTCTCACGATGAAATTCGGTGTCGATCGCGTATCGAGAGCCAACAATTATTTCGTCGATCACTTCGTTTAAGGCGAGCTCATCTTCTACCCAACGAAATGTCAACTTGGATTGTCTCCTGTGACTACTTCGTTTCCGAGGCTGATCCATCCCATCGTGCCACCAGCGACATTGACCACATTGACGATTCCGTTGTCATGCAAAAGCTCACAAGCCTGCATACTGCGGCCACCGCTACGGCAAACGACAAATACGGTGTCTTCGGACAAAAATTCACCTGAGTTCTGCAACACGGTTGACAAAGGTACAAGAATCGCGCCTGGTATGTGTCCTGATGCATATTCATCTGGTTCTCGGACATCAATCACGAGCGAACCATTCTCGACTAAGTCAACTAAATCATTCACAGAAATCTCCTGAACAGACATGTCTTCAGGCTAGTTGAAGCACCGTGTCCAGAAATTTGATACGCAGAAATTAATCATCCAAGCAGGTCTTCTTGAGTATTGACATTTCTAAGATCTTCCGTATCAATTTGCAAATATTTGACCGCCAAACCAGTTACTGCGCGATGAATTGCACGCTCACCTGCGGCAAATTGTTGCTCCAAATGTGTAATTGTCCGTCTATGCCAAGCACTACAAAGCCACTGGGGTACTTGTTTGGTCGCAACTTGAAGATCAAAATTCAAATCAAAATCCGAAATCATCTTGCATGTCTTTGATTCAATCCAAGGGACATCACACGGCATAGTCAACAAAATTTCGGTCTCAGTTTTATGAAGCGCCGAAAGCAATGCCACAAATGGTCCCGCACCGCCTATTTCGTCTTCGACATACTCTAGGTTCCACCTTGTTGCATCGGTCTTTGAACCGCCAACAAGCAGCACACGCTCAATTCCTGCTTGGCGAATTGAGTGTGCGATACGAACGACAAATTCTTGGCCATCAACTTGTGCATTGGCCTTTGACGATCCGAAACGAGAACTTGCACCACCAGCAAAGATTGCCGCGGACACTTGATTGTTCATGAACCAACCAAGCGAAAACTATTTAGATGCTTCGCCACTTGGGTCGAGTTGCAAAAGAAACTGCTCGCAACGAACTGCTTCGTCAAGTTCGCCGATCAACCGAGATTGTTTTGCAAGTCCCGCGAGACATCGCAGAAATCCGCGATTTGATTCTCGTGCCCAGCGCACATAACCAGAACCTCGCCAAGAGTTGGCGCGAAGCGTGTCTAAGCCGCGGTGATATCCGACTCTGTAGGCCATATATGCGTCAATCCCGGGTTCACTCAAATCTCCGATATTTGCCCACCCTTCCAAAAGAGTCGGGTTGTCGGCGACGACCTTTGAAACTTCTCGTCTTCGCTCGCCCGGTGTGCAAGCAAGTGCAGCATCTAGTCGAACTCTCAGTGCCGAATTAATTGGCGGAATAATAGTCTCGGGTGGCCCGCTTGCCGAAAGGTGTACTCGTTGATCACTCATCGTCATGACAGACTAGATGACATGGACCTGTTTTCATTGAATGCTGAAACTGCAAAAAATATTGGCCTTGGATCTATGGGTGGCAGCGTGTTGGCTTGGCTTTTTGTACTCAAATTCGTAAAGTCGCTTGTTTCGAAGATTTTGATGCTCGCGCTTTTCACTGGCATTGCCTATCTGTCGTTCACACAACGAGATGCACTTTCTATTTGTGCAGCCAAATTTGAAGTTAGTGCGACGGCTATTCAAAATACATCCTGCACATTTTTTGGACAAGAGATTTCGCTTTCGTCCATCAAGCCATGACGGCCCAACTCATAAGTGGTTTATGTGAGCAATTAGACGCGTCGCCAACGTCATTTCATCTGGTCGATTTCATCGCCAAGCAGTTGACCGCGGCAAAGTTTCTTGACTGCACTGATCAAAAGCAGATTTCTAAAAGTGCGTCAAATGGGTTTATTCGGCGTGCGGGTTCGCTCATCGCATGGAAAACGCATGCAAAACATCTTGACCAGTTTCGAATCATCGGCGCTCATACCGATTCGCCATGTCTTAAAGTGAAGCCGAATCCAGACGAAAATAGATTTGGCTGGAAGACTTTGCAGGTCGAAATTTACGGAAGTCCACTTTTAAACAGTTGGCTAGATCGTGACCTCGGCATCGCCGGACGAGTCGTATTGCGAGATGGCTCAGTGAGATTGTTTCACGATTCGAATCCACTTGCGCGCATCTCGCAGTTAGCGATTCATTTAGATCGCGATGTGAACGAAAAAGGACTGGTTCTAGATAAACACCTACATCTTTCGCCAGCGTGGGCAACAACAACCAATGCAACAGAGTTCACGGATTGGGTCGCCGAAAAAATTAACGCCAAGACCGGCGAAGTCATATCGTTTGATGCGAATCTTTTTGACACTTCGCCCGCAAAGATTATCGGTGTAGATGGGTCGCTATTGGCAAGCGGACGACTTGACAACCAAGCATCCTGCTGGGCCGCAATCAGCGCGCTCATCGCCTCGCAAGAAAATCAAGCGACTTCAATCGTTGCATTATTCGATCACGAAGAAGTCGGATCATCGAGTGCAACTGGTGCGGCTGGACCATTTCTAGAACACACACTCGAACGCCTAGCAGCAGCAAATGATCTAGGTCGAGTTGAATTTTTACAAGCACTATCGCAGTCGAGTTGTGTTTCGGCAGATAATGCGCACGCCGTGCACCACAATTATCCAGAGCGACATGATCTCGCAAATGCACCGGTTATCAATCAGGGCCCAGCAATTAAAATAAATTCAAATCAGCGCTATGCAACCTCGTCGACCTCGGCCGCTTTGTTTGTTCGTGCTTGTGAGTCGGCAAATGTTGAATACCAGACTTTTGTCTCAAAAAATAATATGCCGTGTGGAACAACGATTGGGCCAATTACGGCGACACGCCTCGGAATTGACACGGTTGATGTCGGAATACCGCAACTTTCAATGCATTCGGCTCGTGAGGTCTGCGGCGTGCCTGATTTAATTTCGATGCAAAAAGCACTTACCAGTTATTTGTGAGCCCTTGCCTGAGCAAGGTCAAACAACTCTTGAAGTGACTGCTTAAGTTGGGCGGTCAATTCTGTCGTTGCAGATCGTGGCGTTCGTCCAGTTTGTGACTGTGGTGGCAACAACGGTTTACCAATCACCACTACGCATTTTTTTGGATAAATAAACTTAGAACCTTTGCGCATGACGGCTTCTGTGCCACCAATCCCAACAGGAACAATCGGTACGCCAGCCTTAATCGCCAAATAAGCAGCACCATCAAATAATGGCTGAATTGTCGGGCCAAATTGCCGGGTCCCCTCTGGAAACATCACGATTGGTTCACCCAGCGCCAGAACGGCGAGACAGCGCTTTAACGCTTCAAGATCTGCAGTGCCCCTCGTTACTGGAAACCCACCAAGTGATGAAAGTATTGAAGCGATTGGTTTTATCTTGAACAGACTGTCCTTGCCCATAAATCGCAGGCGACGTCTCGTTGTGGCGCTCGCAATTGGAGTGTCAGCATTGGATCGATGGATCGGTGCCAAAATAAACGCGCCAGTTTTTGGAATGTTATTTTTTCCGGTGATACTGAGTCGAAAATAAATTCGACACAACAAAGCGAGAATACCGCGAATCAATCCGTAAAAAAGTTTTCCGATTCGACCTTGACCTGCGAGTGTTGTTTCAACTTCGCTCATGGGGCCTTTGGCAACAGTGCGACAATTTGATCCAAGACTTGATCAATTGATTGGTTACTCGTATCTATAGTTACCGCGTCGTCTGTTTGCAAAAGTGGGCTATCGCTGCGAGTACTGTCTTGTGAATCACGCGCAGCAATTGCATCGGCTATTTGTTCAACGATGCCACCGGTTTGTGCAACCCGGCGTTGCGCACGCACAAGTGGCGAAGCCGTTAGATACACCTTCAGAGTCGCATCAGGAAACACAACCGAACCAATATCTCTTCCTTCGACGACACCACCATCGTGATCAGCGATCCATTGGCGCTGACGCTGTCGTAATTCGGTGCGCACGAGACTGTTGGCCGCAACTGCACTTACTGCGGCAGTTACGACCTCTCCACGAATTGCCTTAGTTGCGTCCATTCCATTGATTGACACCGTGTCGTTAGTCAGGATCATTTCAGATTTTTGCGTCAGTTCGGACACTGAATCTTGATCTGTTAGATCTAATCCAGATTGAATCGCCGCAAAAGTCACAGCACGATACATTGCCCCAGTATCGAGGTATCGCAGTTTTAAACGCGCCGCGAGTGCTTTGGCAATTGTTGATTTGCCTGCACCAGCAGGACCGTCAATGGCTACAACAATCATCTAGCAAAAATTATCAGAAGAATGACCACTACCAACTTGTGTCTTGTGCACGACCCTCGTCATAGCCCGATGCACTCTGCACTCCAATGACAGCACGCTTTTGAAATTCGGGGATATCGGTTGCTCCTGCATAGGTGCATGACGATCTCACGCCGGCAATAATTTGATCAATGATGTCTTCAACGCTTGGTCGATGTTCATCAAGATACATACGCGATGAACTGATGCCTTCTTCGAAAAGTTCTTTTCGTGCACGCTCAAAGGCGCTTTCTGTTCGAGTTCGATTTCGCACAGCGCGGTTTGAAGCCATACCGAAACTCTCTTTGTACAACCGACCGTTTGTATCGCGCAAGGTATCAGCGGCCGATTCATAGGTGCCTGCAAGAAGCGAACCAAACATCACGTTCGCTGCGCCTGCTGCAAGACCAAGAGCAACATCGCGTGGATATCTGACACCTCCATCAGCCCAAATTTGCTTTCCGAGTTCAGATGCAGTTTGCGAGCACTCAAGCACTGCCGAGAATTGTGGTCGACCCACACCTGTCATCATTCGAGTCGTACACATCGCACCAGGCCCAACTCCGACTTTGACGATGTCAGCACCGGCGTTAATGATGTCGCGCGTGCCATCCGCAGTGACCACGTTTCCTGCAACAAGTGGAATTTTCGCGGTAACTCCGCGCACTTCTTCAATCGCATTCAACATCCGAACCTGATGTCCGTGGGCCGTGTCAACGACGATCACATCAACCCCCATAGCCGCAAGTTGCTTTGCTCGTAGCGCAGGATCGGCGTTAACCCCGACGGCCGCAGCAATCATCAGGCGATTTTGTTTATCGACTGCAGGTTGATAAATCGTGCTACGCAGCGCACCAGTTCTCGTGATGACACCCACGAGTTTTCCATCACTATCGGTCACTGGTGCTACCGAGAGACGCGCTTCTGTCAACCGTTCAAACATTTCTTGCGGCTCAAGATTTTGCTCAAGTGTAAAAATCTCTTGACTCATCACGTTGCGAATTTGGGTAAAGCGATCGAACCCAACTGCATCATGTTCGGTGAAGATTCCAGTTGGACGACCATGTTCATCGATAACAATTACCGCACCGTGACTGCGCTTGTGGATCAGGCTCAAGGCTTCGCCAACTGTTCCGTCTTGTTGCATTGTGATCGGCGTATCGATCACCAGGTGACGCGACTTGACGAACTCAACTACATTTTCGACGATGTCAAGAGGAATATCTTGTGGCAGAACTACGATTCCACCGCGACGAGCGACGGTTTCAGCCATGCGACGACCAGCGATGGCGGTCATATTCGAGACGACTAGCGGAATCTTTGTGCCAATTTTGTCTGGCGTTGTCAGATCAACTTTTAACCGAGAAGACACCGATGAAAGGCTTGGCACCATGAACACATCGCTATATGTCAGGTCAAAGTCAGGTGCCTCGTTCAAAAAACGCATCTGCGACAACCTTCCGTTGAGCTATTTCAAAGCATCCTTATGCTACTCAGTATGGTAAATAATCCGTCGCATCCGCAATCGGCGACCAGTAATTCAGCGCAGCATTCGGCGCTGGACTCACTGTTACCGCCAGTATTGATGGTGCACGGCTGGGGTGGGTCACACAAGCAAACATGGCAAAAGCCAGGCATTCAAACTTTGATCGAAGAGTTCGGTCGAACTGTAATCGGCGTAGATCTGCTCGGTCATGGTGAAGCCGCCAAACCGCATGACCCGTTGGCGTATGAGGATATTTCTTTGCCGATACGAGATTTGGCGAAAAACTCCCCAGTTGACGCTGTTGGTTTCTCGCTTGGTGCGATTGCTTTGTTGCACGCCGCAACCATTAATCCCAAGATGTTTCGTAAATTGGTGCTGATCGGTATCGGTGACAAAATTTTCGAACCTCACGACCCGCAAGAAACAAATCGGATTATTTCAGGCATCGACAAAACAGCCGAGCAGGATGACACACTCGCCCACCAATTTGGAAACTATGCCCGGCAAACTGGTAATGATGTTGACGCTCTGCGGGCCGTATTGCAAAGACCACGCGGTGAAACTTTCACAAAACAAAATGCAAGCGCAATCGTTGCCGAAGTTTTGGTAATTGTTGGCGATCGAGATTTTGTATTACCCGCGGATCAACTTGTGGCTGCATTCAAAACTTCGAGATTCAAACTACTCAAGAACTGTGACCACTTTGCGAGCACAGAGAACTTCACAATGATCGACGAGTTGCTTGAATTTTTAAAGAATTAGACCGATGAGTAATCACGACGCCGAGATAATAGATGGCAACCTCGATTCTTCTATCGTTCGATCAGTTCAATGTCTGAAGAACGACCAGTTAATTGGCTTGCCAACCGAGACTGTTTATGGTCTTGCCGCTTTGGCTTCTAGCCAAACTGCCGTAAGAAAAATCTTCGAAGTCAAGCAACGCCCAACGAATCACCCTTTGATCTTGCATCTCGCTGGTTTCGATGAATTAAAAAGATGGGCGATTGAAGTTCCTGAATACGCCAAAAACCTGGCCGCACACTTTTGGCCCGGGCCACTGACGATTATTCTTCAACGAAGCAAGTTGGTTTGCGATGAAATTACCGGTGGTCGCAACACGGTCGCAATCAGAGTTCCCAATCATCCAGTCGCGCTTCGGCTGTTATCAACACTCAACGACGGCTTAGTCGCTCCATCTGCAAATCGGTTCGGCAAAGTGAGTCCAACATCGGCACACCATGTTGTTGCTGATCTCGGCTCTGAAATTGCTGTGGTGCTTGACGGTGGAGATTGCACGGTGGGTATCGAATCAACAATCCTCGATTGCACTCGCGCAGGTATTCAGATCTTGCGTGCAGGTGCGATATCTAAAGTCGAAATTGAAGAAATTGCCAAACTTCATATAGTTAAATCGGATGGTGAATCTCGTGCATCAGGAATGCTTGAAAAGCATTATGCACCGAATTGCAAAGTTTTAGTGGTTGACAACTCGGCACAGGCCATTTCTCGGCAAAACGAGCTAGACAAAGCTGGCGTACAAGCAGTGGTTCTCGACTATTGCGAAGATGTCAACTTCTACGCCAAACAGTTGTACGCAGAATTGCGCCAGGCCGACTCCAACGATGTTGAGGTTGTAATCGCGGTTTTGCCAACTGGTAATGGTCTAGCCGAGGCAATTAGAGACCGTTTGACCAAGGCTGCAGCAGCCAGTCAGCCGTAGACACCTGACTGCTTGCAAAAAATTTTCCCACTAAAGCGTAATTCGGCTTACTAGTTGCCTTATTCAGATTCGTTCAATACCCTTATAAGTTCCTAACTAATGGCCAGCATCCCGCTGTCCTACTCCTAGGGGGAGAAAAATAAATGAAGAAAACTACAACGCAACGCTTCAGCGCGCTTGTTGTCGGTCTCAGCCTTTTGGCTGCGGCTTGCGGCGGCTCCGATGCAGCAACCGAAGATACAACAGCAACCGCTGAGACTGCAGCACCTGCAGCAGCTGGCGGCGAGTTGGCTGGTATGAAGGGAACAACTCCACTTGTGGAGTTGACTCAAGAGTTCAAGGATGCAGTTAATGCATTTTGGACAGGAAAAGGCAACGAAGCACTTGTTGACTTCAACTACACAGCAGAATCATTTGACGCTGTGATGTTGATCGCACTTGCTGCAGAAGCCGCAGGAACAGATGGCAGCGCACTCGCTGACCAACTTGTTGCTGTTTCAAAAGATGGTACTAAGTGCACAGCTGCAACATGGGCTGACTGTCTTGCAACAATCAAGGCAAAGGGCGACGTCGACTTCGACGGTTTCTCTGGTCCAAACACATTGAACGGAAACGGCGAGCCACTTGAGGCTTCGTACGGCATCCTTCAGTTCGGTGCGGACAATCGTCTTGATGACGCTCTCACTACATACCAACTTGCGAATGCTCCAGAGTCGGCAGTTCTCCCACTTTCAAAGACTGGTGTTGCTCGTAAGGGCAACGGCGTCCTTAAATTTGGTGGACTTCTTCCAGAAACTGGCAACCTCGCGTTCCTTGGTGCTCCAATGATTGCTGGTGTTGAGTATGCGATTGATTACCTAAACAAGGCCGGCGGCGTTCTTGGCAAGCCAGTTGAATACAGCTCTGGAGACTCCGGAGACACTTCAACAGACACAGCCAGCGTGACAGTAGACCGTTTGCTCAAAGAGGGTGTAGACGCCATTATTGGTGCAGCATCATCTGGAGTATCGCTCACAGTTATCGACAAGATCACTGCAGCAGGTGTTATTCAGTTCAGCCCAGCGAACACATCGCCGAAGTTGACTGACTACGCAGACAACGGTCTCTTCTTCCGTAACGCACCACCGGACGACCTCCAAGGTGCAGTTCTTGCAGAAATTATCATTGCTGACGGAGCTCAATCTGTTTACATCATGGCTCTTGACGATGCTTACGGCACCGGTCTTGCAAATGTTGTTGAAGAAGTGCTCACAGCAGCAGGTGTAAAAGTATTGGGAAAGAAAATCTACGATCCGAAGGCAACAACATTTGATGCTGAAGTCGGCGAAGTCGTAGCTGCTAACCCAGACGCAATCGTGTTGATCACATTCGACGAAGGTTCACGAATTCTCCGCACAATGGTGGAGAACGGTGTCGGACCAAAAGCGAAGAAGGTCTATGGCGTTGACGGAAACATTGGTAACGCACTCGGCGAGAACTTTGACGCTGGTAAGTAACCAATAATTCGAATTCGTTAAAAGTCAGGGCCCTGGACGAAAGTCCAGGGCCTTTTCTTTATCCCCCAGTGGCTTT
>CAMCZA010000039.1 GCA_945885515.1 Ferrithrix thermotolerans DSM 19514
TTGATAATGAAACTTTGCAGCCTTCAATACATTGTCGATAGACGACTGCGCTTCTTTGTCATAAGAATTGTTACGAGAACCCAAAAAACTCGGTATCGCAATACTGGCAATAACACCCAACACAACCATTGCAATAACCAACTCAGTCAGGGTAAACCCGGCATCACGACGACCAACCCGACGCGACTGCCGAGTACGCCAAGACCGAAAAGAGAAAAACACGGTTCAGATTAGTAGTAAATCATTATTATGTGGCGGATAATAGACCGCAAACACATTCATGGCGACTCGTTTAACTCCCATGAACTTTTGGCGACAGAGCTACATAACTTCTAGAGGCGACGCCGAGAATCGAACTCGGTTAAAGGGCTTTGCAGGCCCGTGCCTAAGCCAGTCGGCCACGTCGCCAAACTTAATTTGACTTGCTCACTCTACCTGAATAGAAGAGCGAGCAAGTCAATTTTTTAACTACTACTTAAGACTGATTGGTGCTTTCTTCACAGTTCCATCCACGAACACAATCATCACTTGACCGACGTCAAATGGAAACTGGGCACCATTAAAACTGAACTTCGTTCCTGAAGTTTCTGTGGGTCTAGACCAAGTTGATTCAAAGTATTGACCATTTCGCAAGATGATTGCACGACCCGAACCTACTGATTTAAGTAACGGAGTTTTGCCACCGAATTTGTCACCAAACTTAGTTGTCTTGCGATCAACAAATTGCAATACAACAGTCTTAGGCGTTAGCAATTTTCCAGTCGCTGCGTCTTTGTGAGTAGTTCCGTCGAACGCAATAGTCCAACTAGATCCGTTCCAAGTGCCCGCTACTTTTGCCGACGCCCACGACGCGGCGAATGTCTTAGCGGCAACTCCGCCGACAGCTGGCGCAGCGTTAAACGTCAAACCAATATCTTTGACTGTGCCAACCTTTGTCTCTTTAGCCATCATTGCGGCGAGCCTCAATAATTGATTATGGGGTGCAGATTTCTTGTTACTGCGGAAGTAAAAACTAGGACGATCGCTCGGCGAAAGTGAAACCGACTGAGATTTACGAATGATCTTGAGCAAGACATCATTGGCGCCACTGAACGCAATACCAGGCTTAGTGAATTGCTCTAAAATTTCAAGATCAGAAATTCGGGCGCTTCGAGTTGGTCCGACAACTTCTGGGAACTTTGAGTTAAACATCGCTGCAACTCGGGTTAGACCCCATTCAACTTCTTCGACGTAGAAAAGATCAGATTGATTGAGGCTGTAGTGCGGACGGTCAGGCCTCGAGTTGCCATATTTGACCATCACTACTGGGCGACCTTCACCACCTGGTAGACCCGACAGTGGACTGTCGCCAGGTGCAGCACTCGCTGAAACACCGAAACCGGCCACCGTTGAAATTGTGAGCCCTAAAGTTAAAAGAAATGCGATTAGTTTGTTTTTATGCATTCGTAAAGTGTAATTCTTGATCAAAATCGAATGTGCGATATACGAAATTTCGTTAGCCTGAACGGGTGCCTGACAACAATCAGCAAAATAGCGCCACTGCTGCAATCAATGTCGGTCGCGATGATTCGAATGGTCTCGCTCCGTCGCTATCAACATCGAGTACCTGGCCGAGTTCTGGGCTAGAAGAAACTCACCGCCAAGCCAAGGCACTTCACCAGACTGGAAACTATTCACGTTATGCAAACCCAACTGTTCAGGCGTTTGAACAGGCAATTGCAGAATTAGAAAAAACCGAATCTGCGCTCGCATTCGCGTCAGGAATGGGAGCGATTTCTACCGTCGTGCTTGCTTTGTGCTCGACAGGTGATCACATCGTCGCTCAACGAAATTGTTATGCCGGCACACTCGCATTTTTTAATGGTCCGTGTGCTCGACTCGGAATTGAAGTGACTTATGTAGATGGTCGCAATGCTCAAGAATTTGCCGCGGCCGTGCGACCAGGAAAGACAATGCTGGTTTTTGCCGAGACGCCAACTAATCCACATCTGGATCTGGTTGATTTAACAGAACTCGGTTCGATTAAAGGACCATTCACTGTTGTTGACTCAACCCTCGCCACGCCCCTGTCGCAGCGACCTCACGATTATGGAGTGTCGATTGTGATGCACTCGGCAACTAAGGGAATAGCTGGCCACAACGACGCAACGCTCGGTGTAATTGCTGGCGATTTGGAGTTGATCAATGACATCTGGGCCTACTCAGTTTTGCATGGCGCGACTGCATCGCCATTTGACGCAATGAACGGCCTGCGCGGAATTAGAACATTAGATGTACGTCTCGAAAGACAAAGTCAGTCGGCACAGGAAATTGCCGAGTGGCTATTGACGCAAAAAAATGTGACTGGCGTGCGTTACCCGGGCCTCAAATCACATCCCCAACACGAACTAGCAGTTAAACAAATGCGCTACTTCGGCTCTGTGCTTTCATTTGAAATTGCCAGTGGTCGCGAGGCCGCCTCAAAGCTAATTGATGCACTCAAACTAATCAGGCCTGCCGTAACTTTTGGCGGACCCGAAACCTTGATCTCACACTCGGCGACAAGCACTCATAACAGCGTTGACCGTGAAACAAAAAATAAGACTGGATTGACAGATTCGTTGTTACGACTTGCGATTGGGCTTGAATCCTGCTCAGATCTTAAAAACGACTTAGAGACAGCCTTAAAAAGTTATTAACGCTCTTCTTTAAAGATCACGTGCTTGCGCACGACTGGGTCATACTTTTTAAGTTCTAAACGCTCGCGTGAGTTAACTTTGTTCTTGCGCGTGACATAGGTGAAACCAGTGTCTGCAGTGCTACGCAATTTAATAATTGGACGCTTGTCTTTACTTTTAGCTGCCATGACGATTACTCAGACTTTCTTTCCGGCGCGACGCATTTCGGCGACGACTGATTCGATCCCGCGTTTGTCAATTGT
Organism: Ferrithrix thermotolerans DSM 19514; assembly: GCA_945885515.1. Lineage (GTDB taxonomy): Bacteria > Actinomycetota > Acidimicrobiia > Acidimicrobiales > Ilumatobacteraceae > BACL27. The sequence goes on from CAMCZA010000039.1 coordinate 2,921, forward strand.
GCGAACACCTTTGGTGCTTACCGTGAGCGTGACCCAACGACGCTCGGACGGCAACCAAAATCGACGCTTGTGTGAGTTCACTCTCCACCATCGCTTTGTACGAATGTGGGAGTGAGAGATTGTGTGACCCTTACTTGGGGTCTTTCCGAGGACATCGCAGCGATTTGGCATTTGAACAGTATAGAGGGCGCTTTTACCCCGATACACTTTGACGGCATGAAACCTGACATCCATCCCGACTATCAACCTGTTGTTTTCGAGGACGCCTCGGCGAACTATCGATTCTTGACACGATCAACTTTGAAGGCTGATCCAACCAAGACGGTTGTTTGGGAAGACGGCAACACATACCCGTTGGTGCAGTTAGATATTTCTAATGCCAGCCATCCTTTTTACACTGGCCAAATGAAGATCATTGACTCGGCTGGTCGCGTTGATCGCTTCAACAAGCGTTATGGCGCCCGCAAAAAGACTGTTGTTAAAAAAGAACCGACTTCAAAGAAGTAATTCTTTATAACTTCTGCGAAATTATCGCTTGAGGATAATTTCAGATGAGAGATTCTTCACCGAAGTCTCACCGATCAAAGCCATCGTGCGCGAGATGCCGCTGGTGATGTGATCAAGCGCCCACTGCACGCCAAGTTCTCCGGCTGCACCTAATCCATATAAATATGGGCGACCAAACATCACTGCGCGAGCACCCAACGCACAGGCTTTGACAACATCTGAGCCCCGGCGGGCGCCGCCGTCGACAAGCACCTCAATTGAGTTGCCGACTGCATCAATCACGCTTGGCAACAATTCGATAGGCGCCGGCGAGCCGTCAAGTTGACGACCACCGTGATTTGAAAGTGCGATTGCATTAACACCAAGCGACGCTGCCGTCTTGGCGTCTTCAATGCACTGAATGCCTTTGAGCATGATTGGCAAACCAGATTCTTCGCGGATCCAATCTAAATCTTTCCAACTTAAAGTTGGGTCAAATTGTGAGTTCACATAATCGGATAAATTAATTGCTTTTGAACCATCTACATCTGAGCGACCAGCAACAGCGGAAAAAGTGATCGGCTCGTTTGTAACGAACTTGTATGTCCATCGCGGATGGCGAATGCCGTCGATGAAAGTCTCGAGGCCGATCTTTGGAGGGAGTGTGAAACCACGACGCACATCGCGCTCACGCCGACCAAATACTGATGTGTCTACCGTGACCATGATTGCCTTGTAGCCAGCCGCCTTGGCTCGTTGCACAAGTTCTCGCGAAAGCCCACGATCTCGCCACACATAAAGCTGATACCACAACGGACCAGTTGCCACTGCTGCGACTTCTTCAATGCTGCGAGTGCCAAGTGTCGACAAGGTGAACGGCAACGAATTTTTGCCAGCCACACGAGCAACGGCGAGTTCGCCTTGCGGATGCGCAATGCGAGTGAAACCGGTTGGCGATAGTGCAATTGGAAACGGTACTGGCTGCCCCATGATTGTGGTTGCTGTATCAATCTGAGAAACATCACGCAACACTTTTGGGACTAATCCAAATTTCGAAAACGCGGCACTGTTGTTGTGCAGTGACCATTCGTCTTCGGCAGCCCCGTCGAAATAGTCAAAAACTCCGCCAGGTAGATTGCGTTTTGCCAGCAGTCGTAAGTCTTTGAGGTCGCCACATGCGGCTAATCGACGCTTGTCGCCGTTGAACTCGAACTTTCGAAGTTGAACCACCGAGCGAACTGACTTGAGCATGAAATCAGCCTAGTGAATTGATGATGTCTGCAACTTCTTCGATGGTTGTGCGCGGGTTGATGATGCAAAATCTCAACACCGTTTCGCCGTTCCATGTTGTTGGTACGACAAATGCTCGACCTTCATTAAGCATCTTGTCGCTCCAAGTTTGATATTGCTGGGGTGTCCAGCCGTTGCGCTTGAAGACGATTATTGATAGTTCAGGTTCGAGTAACAACTCAAGGAAAGATGAGTTCTTGATAATTTGAGTCGCTTCACGAGTGACTTGCAATGTGATCTCCATTGCTTCTTCGTACGCTTCGGTGCCGTGAGTGGCGACACTGAACCAAAAAGGCAGACCGCGAGCTCGCCTCGATAAGTGATGAGCCATGTCAGCAGGATTGGCAAGCGAATCACCAAGATCTTGCTGTTGCAAAACCTCTAGATATTCGGCTCGTTGAGTGTGGGCACGACGAGCCGTATCTGGGTCGCGATAAATCAGTGCGCAACAATCAAATGGCCCAAACAACCATTTGTGTGGATCAACAATAAAACTGTCAGCCATTTCGATGCCAACAAATAAATGTCGCACGCTTGGGGCACAAAGCGCAGCAGCCCCATACGCACCGTCGACATGAAACCATGTGCCAAGTTCTCGCGCTTGCTCGCCTGCTGCCACGAGATCATCAATTACACCAAGGTTTGTGGTGCCCGAAGTTGCGACAATCGCACAAATTCGTTTGCGATCTTGTTCGCTTAGATTTGCGATTGCGGCGCGCAAGTTCACGCCCGACATTCGACCTTGATTGTCGGCAGCGACTTTAACGACATCGGCATCCATTGCGTTTACCGCCAAACCGACTGATGAGTGAGAACCAGATGAAGTGACAATTAGAGGTCGCACCGCGTCGAACTTGCCCTGCCCCTTTTGTCGCCATCGCCAACGAGCAGCAATCAACGCCGAGAGGTTTCCTGCCGTGCCGCCACTGACGAACACACCACGACTAGTTGTCGGAAAGTTTGCCAAACTTGCGACCCATTGCAATGCTTGATTCTCGGCATATACAGCGCCGGAACTTTCAAGCCAGGAACCGGCATAAATATTTGACGCGCTCAACACAAGATCAAATAGCACTGCACTTTCGGTCGGCGCACCAGGTACAAAAGACAAAAACGACGGATGATCAACGCTGATGCAGGCGCGCGATAACTGAGTTGTAAAGATTTCAAGTGCCCGCAAACCCCCAAGTCCTTCGGGTGTAATCGTGTTGCCGACAAGTTGCTGCAACTGACTAAGAGTTTTCGGGCCATCAAGTGGTGGTGGATCAAGGCGAATTCGGTCTAATGCATATTCGATAACAGCATCAGCCAACTTTTCACTGTCTTGATCGTGGTAGTGCATCCAATAGCCATCAGACTCATTACCTGAAGAAGGGTGCACTGGGAGATTTGTCACCATGATTTTCGAACCACGAAACCGAACTCTACTTGCGACCAAAGGTATTCTCTACACATGACTAAAAAACCGACTTTCAGATTTTTGTATGGCGCAACTTTGACATCGGCTGCGCTTGTCTTCGGAGCCTGCAGTTCAGGAAGCGCGTCAACTTCGATCGCACTCTCGCCTGAAGCCAAAGCGGGGCAAGAACTTGCATCTGCCTCTGGTTGCGCGAGTTGCCACGGATCTGATGGTGAAGGTCGTGTCGGAGTCAGGTGGATTGGGCTTGCTGACTCTCAAGTGACTCTCTCTGATGGCACAGTAGTTACTGCTGACGATGCTTATCTTTACACTTCGATAAAAGATCCGAATGCTATGCGGCGCAAAGGCGTCACCTCGCAGATGCCATCTAACAATCTCACCGATGACGAGATCGCCAGCATCATCGTCTACATTCGTGCGCTTAAGGGCTGATTAACTTATTTTTTAATCAAGCAAGGGTGACGAGTTCAAGCCAAGACTCGTTGAAATAGTCTTCTTGCCCGTCTGGCATTAACAAAACTTTTGTTGGTGCGAGTTGCTCGACGAATTCGGCATCATGGCTAACCAGAACGATTGCGCCTTCCCAATTTGACAACGAGTCGGCTACAGACTGACGACTTGATGGATCAAGATTGTTTGTCGGTTCGTCAAGTAATAGCAAGTTGTTCTTTCCAACCATCATCATCGCTAAAGCGAGTTTGGTTTTCTCTCCGCCCGACAAAGTCGCCGACTCTTGATACACCTTGTCGCCAGATAAACCAAACATGCCAAGCATGCCGCGCAATTGCGTCTCAGTAAGACCCAGCGCCGACGGAGCCTGATCTCGCATGTGCTCGACTAGCGACCGCTGCGGGATTAAATTGTCATGTTCTTGTGCGTAATACCCGACTTGAACGTGGTAGCCGAACTTGACTTCGCCATTGTCTGGCTTAACTTCACCCGCAAGAATTCGAAGTAACGATGTCTTGCCCGCACCGTTGAGACCCAGAACTAAAAGTCTTTCACCGCGACCAAGATCAAAACTGACATCATGAAAAATATCGGGACCACCAAAGGTTTTACGCAGACCGTTAACGGTCAGCACTGTTTCGCCACAATGTGGTGGCTCTGGAAACCTGACTTTCATCACACGCGCACCGCGGGCAGCGTGCACGCGAGTATCTTCGATCCGATCAATTCGTTTTTCGATGCTGTGGGCCATCGCCGCCTTGCTCGCTTTCGCACCAAAGCGATCAACTACTCGTTGCAGCCGTTCAATCTCTTTGCTTTGCTGCGTTGCCTTTTTTGCTTGACGGGCTTCGTCGGCTTCGCGCGAGACGCCGTATTGCGTATAAGTGCCTCGGTATTCAACAATTGTTCCTTCAGAGTCTTCGTCTGGTCGATCGAGATGCAACACGCGGGTTATCGCTTCGTCGAGCAGCTCAAGATCATGGCTAATTACAAGTAATGCCCCTTTGTACGATCGCAGAAACTCAAGCATCCAAGTTTTCGCGTCAATATCTAAGTGGTTGGTCGGCTCGTCTAACAACAGTGTGTCGCTACCGCTAAAAAGAATGCGAGCAAGTTCAACACGACGACGTTCACCACCAGACAACACACCAAGGGCCAGACTTAGGCGATCTGCTTTGAGACCAAGACCGGCGGCGATTGCTCTTGCTTCGCTGTCGGCTGCATATCCACCTTTAGTTGAAAAACTTTCTTCGGCCCTTGCGAACTTCGCGACATTACTTTCGCTCGCTGTTTCTTCCATTGCAATTCGAAGTTTTTCGATGCGAATTATCTCATCGTCAATTCCTCGTCCCGAAAGCACATGCGAGATTGCAGTGCGGGCGTCAAACTCGCCAGCGATTCGCGGATCTTGCGGCAGATATCCAAATCCACCCTTGCGATTTATGACACCCGACTTCGGCTCATTTGCCCCACCAAGAACTTTGAACAACGTTGTTTTACCTGCACCGTTGCGACCGACGAGACCGACTTTGTCGCGTGGCATCACCGCAAAGGACGCCCCATTGACGACCATCTTGCCGCCAATTTCAACACAGAGATCTTTGACCTGAAGCATCCGTCAAGGCTCGCACCGCTTTTGCCTCGCCACAACCTGCGGTGCAATCGCCTATTGTGAATGTCAGTGACTGGTGCAACATTGATTCTCGTTGGTTCTGCGGTGGCAATTCTTTGCATGATGCTCGCTGTCTGGGCAACAAGTTTGCTGATGCGTGATGCATCGATCGTTGATATTGCATGGGGCTCAGGATTCGTTCTCGTGGCATGGGTGAGTTACTGGCTTGGTGAAGGCAACTCGACGCGAAGTCTGTTGCTGACAGTATTGACATCTATTTGGGGATTGCGCTTGGCGTTTTATCTGGCAAAGCGCAATCTCGGACATGGTGAAGATTTTAGATATCAATCAATGCGTCGCAAACATGGCGCACGATTTGGTTTCGTAAGTTTGTACACCGTTTTTGGTGTGCAAGGTTTATTGATGTGGATAGTTTCTTTGCCTGTGCAACTCGGTCAAGTAGATATAGATCCAAGTTTTGGCGTGGTTGGTTTAATCGGTGTTGCCGTATGGGGCGTCGGGATGTTTTTTGAGGCTGTCGGAGATGCTCAACTTGCGAGATTTAAGCGTGACCCTGCAAACAAGGGTCTAGTGATGAACCGAGGTTTATGGCGTTACACCCGTCATCCAAATTACTTTGGCGACTCTTGTGTGTGGTGCGGGCTTGGTCTGATTGCTGTCGAATCACGAACCGGGGTTTTCGGTCTGATCGGTCCTGTGCTAATGACTTTTCTACTTGTCAAAGTTTCGGGTGCTGCGCTTCTAGATCGGGCGATGCTTAAGCGCAAGCCTGGCTATGAAACTTATGTTGCCACCACTTCGGGGTTTATTCCCCGCCCGCCCCGCCGAATTCAATAACTAGTTTTTACGGCGCTTTGGGGAGTTCGCGCAGCACATAAACCCGAGTAATTCTGCCAAGCACATTCATCGGTTCTCGGTGCAATATTTTCTCAGTAATAGCCTTTTCACCTTCAAGCGATGTTGTAACCACTTCGTATTTCGTTTCTTTTGAAACAAGGCCGTAGAAGTGTTGACCAGCATGAACACCTAGAATTCCGGCCGCTGATTCGTTAATTACCTTGTTTTTCTCCATCCACACTGCCATATTCTCAGCAGCATTGCCTTGTGCTCGCAAGTACGACATACCCAATAATGACACTGCACCAAAACCCAAGAGAGTGAAACCAAAACTCAAATTAAATACTTTCTTTGGCAGTGAACTCGCAGCGTCAACAAGCAATAACAGCACAATAGGGATCGCGTAAATCAAATACCGCTGTGTCGGACGCGTCGCTGAAATCAAGACTAGATAGGGGACCAGCCCTGCAATCAAAATTTTATGCGTTTTATTTGGCCCTCGGACCTGAACATAGAGAACTACGCAGAGTGCCACCCCACTCAGGAGACCAAATGTTTCAATTACCCGCCTTACCAAATTATTAAATGGAAACCCGCCACCGAAATTCATTTCACCCATGACTCGATTAGATAACGCATACCAATTGATAAACGAAGTAGAAATCGCAAGCGTTAACAAAAAAACTCTGGACTTTGTGAAACGAAATCTTTCAAAGCAAACTATGACACTGGTAACACCAATACAAAGACCGACAAATGAAAGATACTTGGCAAAAGTTGTGGACAGGCTTTGAAAGTCAAAAATATTAGGCCTTCCAACGACAAACCCACTTGAGATGAACACTCCATATTTCGTGTTTACCCACCAAATGTAAATTGCCAGTATTGATCCTGGCACTAATACGTAAACAGCAATCTCACGAGCAACAGCCCATTTTGATTTAAATACTTCTCTATTCTCTCCAATAATTGCGGTCACTAAAAATGCAGCACCAAAATACGCCGGCACGTACTTCGTAATCACTGCCAAACCAAAAATTGAAGATGCTACTAAAGCACGCCACAAAGTTTTTTTGCGACCCTCCATAGCGATCGCAAGTGCCAACATCAGTAAGCCGACAGGCAGGACATCTGCAGTGCTTGCAGTCGCGAAAGCGATTATCAATGGGTTCAAGATGACTAACCCTGACCAAAAATAGAACAATGATCTGGTGTTAGCCCAGCGCTCCCGTGTCAACATCCAGCCAGCGATAATGATCATCAATCCACCAGACAGTGAGGGCAACTTTGCTAGCCAGAACCAATCGTGATAACCAACGATTTTGTAGAGAACTGCTAACACAAACGAATAGCCCAAGGGGTTGGCTTGAACCGCAAAATAACTGTCAATCAAACCAGATTGACTTGAATCAGATAGCGCTCGAGCCGCCATCGAAAATGGATACTCAAGGTTGACATATCCCCGACCCATCCACGGGGTGTACAGCACCAACATCGCGACTAAAGAGTAAAAAACTGGCGCGTTGCGAACGAAAAAGGGCTTCATGAAACTACTTACAAACCATTGAGCGGACGACGGGATTTGAACCCGCGACCCTCACCTTGGCAAGGTGATGCTCTACCACTGAGCCACGTCCGCAATTACTTAAGAATTTGAGTTTAGCAACGGGTCGGCGGTACTCAACAGTTCTTGGCTGTTCTTTGCAGAACCCGACAATCGCACAACGCCAGCAAGCGATGCTAAAACCACCGCTCCGCCAATCATCTGTGTTAGCGAAATTTCCTGCTTATAAACCAGCCAAGCGCCAGCCGATGAGATTACTGGACAAAGCAACAAAATCATTGCCGTTAGCGAAGCGTCAACATACTTCTGCGCCCAAAGCATGAAACTGTGACCGATTGTGCCTGAGAACAGTGTCATCGCAATCAAGAAGCCAAGATCAGGCCACGAGATCTCAAGAATGTCGTTGCTTGTGATGAGAGCATATGGCACAACAACGCACACTTGGATCACACTCACGCCAAACAAAAATTGCCAAGTATCGACTCCGTCTACTCGACGGCGCTTAGAAGAAATAAAATAAAAGGTCCACAGAATAGCGTTCATTAATGCAAGAAAATCGCCATACAGCGACGAACCTCCTGTGTTACCTGCACCGATGACGATTGCTATTACCCCGGCAAAACTTGTTAGGGCTAAAATAATCTGAACCTTGGATACGGTTTCTTTTAGATACTTGGGTGCTACAAACAAAATTATCGCCGTTGAAATAGTACCGATGATTGTGGCATTAGCAATCGAAGTCGAAGTGATCGCAGTGAAACCAAAAATTGTTGAGGTGCCGAACAAAACACCGGGTACAAAAACTGATTTGAGTAAGCCCTTGTTAAGACGCGACCCATTACGACGAACAAACAGATAGAGCAATGGTGGCCAAAACAAAACTCGATAAAACAGAATCGAATTCATTGAAATCTTCGGGGCCAAAAAGAGGAGCGGACCAATGCCCCACGCAAATACCGCAATGAAAACTGCGAGCACGGGCACAGCAGTAATCTGTCGGCGCGCGAACGCCAACAACTTCATTTAGGTTTTTCGGGTGAACGCAGATCAATTCGCAAAGTGAGGACACCTTCCTCGATTGTGGCAGCAGCATCGCTGAGCATCGCAAAGTCTTGAAAATCAAGTTGTGCCTGGGCAAGAAAGTGCTGCCGTTCTTCGCCCGCAACTGGAGGCAAAGGTCGGCGTTTTACCGAGGCGGCTCTTTCACGAAATCTTGCAATCATTTGCGCGGGGTCGAATGCTTCAGCCATGACTAAAAACTAGTTGCTCGATGACTTTGGAACTTGCTTTGATGTCGCCTGAACTCGCACCGAATTCAACATCTCATCTTTTGCTTGATCACTAGATACGACGAACTTACGGTCGCCCATTATCTCTAGTGATGCTAGAACTTCAGGCTCAGGGCGAGACGCGAGCCAAAACCACACCGTAACCACAGCGAGACCGACGCCGATTGTGATCATCCCTAGTCCAAGCAGTTGCAAAGAAGACGAAAAAACTGGGTTGCCACTCATTTGTTCCCCCAATCCTAGATCAAGATGACAAACTATTGGGTAGTGACTACTGGTTTAATCAATGCGATTTCTGTAGTGGCATTCTTTGTCGTTGGCTTTGGGCTGTTGCGATTAATTAATCGCTTTGAGACGCAGTGGGTTTCACGCGATGGACTTAAATTTACAGCAAAAGTTTCTTTAGACAACGAAAACAGCGAAAAATGGATTGATGTCAGAGTGCAGGTTGATGGCGATTGGTTGTTCATTTCGGGACGGGGAAGAAAAATCAAACTAATACGTGGCAAATGGCGAGTTGCATATTCTGCAGACTCAAATGATGCTCGGAAACGGCAGTTTGTGATCTCACGACCCGACGACCCTAAAGCGAGTGCCGTTCTTCGCGTGCCTGCGACCAGTCGTTGTGTAGCAACACTCGAGGCGTTGGCTAGTTCTTAAAAACAAAAACTAAAGCGAATATCTCTCTAAAAATTTAGCAACTGGTTTACCAACTTGATCCAGATTAATCAAAAATGCGTCGTGTCCATGCGGTGAATCAATTTCAAAGTATTCACATGATCCGCCTGTCTGGTTTATCAACTCACGAATCTGTTTTTGTTGATAAGTCGGATAAAGAATGTCGCTTGAGATACCCACAGATAAAACAGGCGCAGAAATTCGAGAAATAGCCGTCTGTAAGTTTCCGCGACCACGAGCAACATCGTGTAGGTCCATTGCCTTGCCGATAATCAAATAACTATTTGTATCAAAACGACGAATTAGCTTGTCGCCGTGATGGTCTAGGTAGTTCTCGACTTCAAATTTGTCCCACAAGCCAAGACCGTTATAGTCGGCATCCATATCTGCAAGTTCGCGACCAAAACGATCAGTGAAAACGTTGTCGCTACGAAATGTAACTTGGGCGACCATGCGTGCAATTGCCAAGCCTTGCCATGGGCCTTGTCCTACCTCTGCGTCGTAATAGTCGCCGCCATTCCATTTAGGGTCAAGACGAATTGAGCGACGACCGATTGCGCCCCAAGCGATTTGTTGGGCCGTGGCCTGAAGACAAGTTGCAATCGGAATCAGCGTGCGCACGCGATGCGGAAATGTAATTCCCCATTCGAGAACTTGCATTCCGCCCATTGATCCACCAATGACTGAGTGCCAGACTTCAATGCCGAGCATGTCGCTAACACGAACTTGAGCGCGAACCATGTCTCTAACCGTGATCACTGGAAATCGCGAACCATATGGTTTGCCATCGAGCGGATTCGCCGACGCCGGACCTGTTGAACCTTGGCAGCCGCCGAGTGAGTTCGTGCACACGACAAAATATTTATCGGTATCAATTGCGCACCCCGAGCCAACCAGACCATCCCACCAACCTGGAGCCGGTTGCGAATCTTGCGCGCTGCCTGCGGCGTGCGAATCACCTGTCCATGCGTGACACAAAAGAATTGCATTCGATTTGTCTGCGTTTAATTTGCCCC
>CAMCZA010000040.1 GCA_945885515.1 Ferrithrix thermotolerans DSM 19514
CTCTTGACGCGCATCACGGTTAAAACTGGTCCAAAAATTTCTTCGTCATAACATTTCATGCCAGGTTTTACATGGTCAATCAAACTTGGATTCAAAAAGAAACCTTCATCTTTGGCTTTGTCGGTGCCGTCGATAACTACTTTGGCTCCTTCTTTTGCTGCACCGGTTACATAGCCAGCAACCTTGTCGCGATGTTCACGACTAATAAGTGGACCCATTTCACTTGCTGGATCTGTACCCGCCCCAACTTTGATATTTGGCACGCGAGACTTGATTTTGTCAACAAGTGCATCAGCAACTGTGTCAACTGCAAGAACGACCGAAACGGCCATGCACCGCTCACCGGCCGAGCCGTACGCAGCACTGATCGCCGCATCGGCAGCCATATCAAGATCGGCGTCTGGCAAAACCAACATGTGGTTCTTTGCGCCACCGAGTGCCTGCACACGCTTGCCGTTCTTCGTGCCAGTTTCATAAACATATTTTGCAATCGGTGTTGAACCTACAAAACTCACAGCAGCAATGTCCGGGTGATCAAGTAGGCGATCAACAGCAACCTTGTCACCGTGCACAACGTTGTACACACCGTCTGGCAGACCGGCCTGACGAAGCAAGTCAGCAACGAACATCGACGCTGAAGGATCTTTTTCGCTCGGCTTCAAGATAAATGTATTGCCACACATGATCGCATTAGCGAACATCCACATCGGCACCATTGCCGGAAAGTTAAACGGAGTTATGCCGGCAACAACACCAAGTGGTTGACGAATTGAATATACATCTACCCCGGTTGAAGCTTGCTCTGAGTAGCCGCCTTTGAGCATCGCTGGTACACCGCAAGCAAACTCAATATTTTCAAGACCGCGGGCGACTTCACCGAGCGCATCGCTTGGCACTTTGCCATGCTCAAGAGTCAGAAGGTTTGCAATCTCTTTTCGGTTTGCGTCGACTAGTTCGCGCATCCGAAACATGATCTCGGCACGACGCGATAAGTTCGTTGCACGCCAAGCCGGAAACGCGGCCTTGGCTGAAGCGACTGCCGCATCAACATCAGCGATATTGGCCAAGTCAACTTCTGATTCTTGTTTACCTGTTGCAGGATTGAATACTTTTCCGCTCTTGCCAGATGTTCCGGCGACGACTTTATTATTGACCCAATGGCTAATGCGATTCATTATTTCTCCTGTAGTTGTTGATTATTTAATTTAAATATTGGCACAGACCGCGTTTGATGAACTTGCCGTGACCCTTTCGACCAGTGTATTTATCGTTTTCAATTACAACCATCCCGCGCGAAAGTACCGTGTCAACTTTGCCATCAATCACAGTTCCTTCCCATGATGAGTGGTCCATATTCATGTGATGCTTGTCATTGATGCCAATTTTTGTCTTCTTATTCGGATCCCAAACCAAAATGTCGGCATCTGAACCCGGCGCAATGACTCCTTTTTGCGGGTACATACCAAACATTCGTGCAGGTGTCGTGCTGCAAGTTTCAACCCAGCGCTCAAGCGACAGTTCACCTTGCACTACACCTTGATAGATGAGCTCCATTCGGTGCTCTACTCCACCCATGCCATTAGGAATCTTCGAGAAGTTGCCGATGCCAAGTTCTTTTTGGTCCTTGTAACAGAACGGACAATGATCGGTTGAGACGATTGCGAGTTCGTTCATTCGCAAACCCTTCCACAAATCTCCGTGGTGATCATGCTTGTCGTGCTTGCTGCGAATTGGTGGCGAGCAAACAAACTTCGCACCTTCAAAACCTGGGCGTGCCAAGTGATCCTCGAGTGTCATATATAAATATTGCGGGCAAGTTTCACCAAACACATTTAATCCCTCGTGTCGGGCTTCGGCCAAAGCATTAAGTGCTTCAGATGCTGACATATGGACTATGTACAGCGGCACATTTCCGGCAACTTTTGCCAGAACGATCGCTCGATTTGTGGCTTCTCCTTCGAGCAAACTTGGGCGCGAATACGAGTGAAACTTTGGATCAGTGTCGCCGCGTGCAATGTGCTGCTGAACAAGCACATCAATAGCGATGCCATTTTCTGCGTGCATCATAATTGTTGCGCCGTTTTCGCTAGCGGTTTGCATCGCGCGCAATATTTGACCGTCATCGCTGTAAAACACACCAGGGTAAGCCATGAACAATTTGAAACTGGTTACACCTTCGTGATCAACCAGATATGTCATATCTTTTAGAGACTGTTCATCGACGCCACCCAAAATTTGATGGAACGCATAGTCAACGGCACAGTTGCCCCCAGCCTTGCGATGCCATTCAGCCAAACCTTCGTGAACATTTTCTCCGTAACGCTGCAGTGCCATGTCAACAATCGTCGTTACGCCACCCCAGGCCGCTGCGATTGTGCCAGTTTCAAAAGTATCAACTGCTGCCGTGCCACCAAATGGAAGCTCCATGTGAGTGTGCACATCAATACCTCCGGGAATTACATACTTTCCCTTGGCATCTATGACTTTGTCTGCGGTGATACTCAGCGAATCAGATTTGCCTCGCTCGAGAAGCGCCAAGATCGTCTCGCCCTCAATTAATACATCAAAGTCGTGCCTTCCAGTCGGGCTGATGACTGTTCCGTTTTTGATAAGTGTGCGTGCCATGATTCCTCCCCTGATTTTATTTTGAAATGCTTTTTAGTTGTTTTTAAGTTATTTTTAACGCTCAACTAATTCGTCGTAAGCGTCTGGGCGACGATCTCGATAAAACGCCCAACGGTCACGCACAGTTCTAATTTTGTCCATGTCAAGATCGCGAACGATCAACTCGGGCTTGTGTGGGTCGCCCTGGTTGCCAACGAACTTGCCTTCTGGGTCGACGAAATAACTTTGACCATAGAAATCGTCGTCACCAAGTGGCTCAATGCCGACTCTGTTGATTGCTCCGACGTAGTACATGTTGGCAACTGCTGCTGCAGGTTGCTCGATCTTCCAGATGTATTCGCTGAGTCCACGACTAGTTGCTGATGGATTGAAAACAATTTCGGCGCCGTTCAAACCGAGCGCACGCCAGCCTTCTGGAAAGTGTCGGTCGTAGCAAATGTAAATGCCAACTTTGCCAACCGCCGTATCAAACACCGGGTAGCCACCAGTTCCTGGAGTGAAATAATATTTCTCCCAGAAACCTTTGACTTGCGGAATATGTTGCTTGCGATATTTGCCAAGATACTTTCCGTCGGCGTCGATAATCGCCGCGGTGTTGTAATACAGACCGGGTTGCACGATCTCGTACATCGGCAAAACTAAAACCATGCCGAGTTCTTTGGCGAGTGCCTGAAAGCGCTTGGTGGTTGGTCCGTCAGGAATTGGCTCGGTATACGAGTAGTACTCAGGCTCTTGAACTTGGCAAAAGTATGGACCATAAAATAATTCTTGGAAACACATGATTTGAGCGCCCTGTTTGGCGGCTTCACGAGCTTGCGCCTCGTGTTTGTCAATCATCGTGCCTTTATCGCCTGTCCAATCGGTTTGCAATAAGGCTGCTCGAACTGTACGACCCATAAATTCTCCCCGTAATTTTGACTTAATTGCCTTTCAAACTATCAGCGAGAACCCTCTCAACATAAGCCCGAATCTTCGTGTTGCCAAAGTCGTACGCCATCAACTGATCACGAATCCAACCGCTGTCGCGCTCCCACTGTTCATCCGAAACCGTAAGCAGATAATCCAAAATTCGACCGATTTCTTCTTCGCTTGGATCATTTGTCCAAAATGGACCCTTCTCACCAAACTCCAACGGCTTGCCAAACCGTCGGTCTTGGCGATGCTGTGGCCTGAATGCGATAAACCCGACACGCATTCCGTTGCCTAAACATTCATATCCAAGACTGCTGCTTTCTACTACTACACACTCGACACCTTTGAGTTTCTCATATGAGCTCAGTAATTCCTCACGTGACTCCAATGACCAAGATGAAAGCGAAAAGGGCTGAGAGTAATACTCGAGTTCTGCCCAACAATTTTTATCTTCTTTGGTATTTCCAACTATTAAAAGATTTTTATTTCTCTCAAATATTTTTTTATCCAGCCATTGGTATTGCTCATATACACCGTGATAGTTCTGACTTTTATTAGGAGTCGTCCTAAAACTAGATACAAAACCGACTATTCCTCTAACTCGTATTCGTTGATACGCAAATTGATTTGCTTTGATACTTCCTGAAGAGACGCCGTTAAATTTTGCGTAATTTGGAATTTGCGAAATCCAGGCTGGTCCAAAAGCAAACAATTGATCGATCTCCCATGCCCCGAACGGGCCTGTTTCGTTGAGCAATTGTGGAATTTCGAATCCAGGATCCAAGCGCCAGCCGTTTTGGACGAGGGCGACTTGGTAAGTCGCGTTTGGGCGTCGCTTGAGCTGCCACATAGTTGGATTGTTGTCAGTCCGCGAAAGAATAAGTTTTGGTTTAACAAAATCGATATACGCCTCTACATATGCAAGTGCGCCCAGATGAATTTTTGGCAGAGCACGCAACAGTGCAAGCATGTTGATACTTTCACCACGAATAGCCATCACATGCGGGTTGTGCTCGGCAAACATTTCATCAAGTGGGCTGGCCGTGCCTTGATCAATGATCAACAACTTGGTTTGCGGTGGTTTTCGCCAAACTCGCTTCGTGCCCCGAAAGTACTTCGCCGCCCGTTGCAAGAATTGCAGAAACGACTTCATTTTGAATTACGAATAGTAAGGGTTGGCACCTGTGGAGTGATCGGTGATGTCACGCACTCGAGTAATCGCCGGCACTTGCTCGACGAGCATTGTCTGCACACCTTCAAGCATTGTCTGTCGACTCATTGAACAGCCATGACACCCACCACCCATCGTGAAATATGCAGTGCCTTCTTTGTCATGACCCGAAAATGTTACGAACCCACCGTGCGCCGAAAGTGCAGGATTCACTTCGCTAAATACAATCGCTTCAATCTGCGCAGAGATTTCATCGTCGGCGACAAGCCCATCAACATGGGCCTTAAGTGGCTTATTTGGATTGCGAATCAACAAGCCTTTTGCATCATCGTGATCTAATTCTGCGCCGCGCAATAAATCTAAATCTTTCGCACCAATGATAATTTTCAAACCGTCAATTGTGCGAACCTCGTCTGTGAAGGCAGCCTTGACAAATTCGTCGAACACAAGGTCGTAGCGAAAATCTTCTCCCGGACCAGAGAGAATCTCAAGTCGCAAACCAAGACGCTCGCGCTCAGTTTCTGCATCGCGTAGTTCAATTAATTTCGCGTGCGCAATCGGTGTAATCGTGATGAGCGTGTCGATTGCTGCTGGCGCAACACCAGCGAGGGGGCTTACTTTGCTCATTGCGATAAGGCTATCTGTGGTTACTAGTTGCAGACTGTTGGTTGTTAGAGTGAGGGCAATACGCACGGGGAGTCCACTGGTTCGGTGGGCTGAGAGGGTGGCCGCCGTCACCGACCCGCACACCTGATCTGGGTAATGCCAGCGGAGGAAGCGAACATGGTCAACACATCTCTAATTTTTGCCGGAGGTCTCGCCCTCAGCGATGCGACCTTGCGAGCAGTTCGCGAAATCACCGAATTTGATTTGGTGATTGCTGCCGACTCTGGTTTGCATTCTGCCCAAAAACTTGGTCTAAATATAGATGTCGTAATCGGCGATATGGATTCGGTGGATAAAAGTGCGCTTGCCGAGGCTACTTCTCGCGGATCGAAAATCATTCAGCATGATCGCGATAAAGATTTCACTGATTTACATTCGGCCCTGTTATTCGCCGCCGAACAAGGCTCGAAAAAAATTATTGTAATCACCGCTGGCGGTGGGCGCCTTGACCACCAATTTGGGATTATCGCTGCAATGTTTGATCCGATTCTTAAACAAATTGATGTTCAAGCACTGTGGGACGATTCGAAAATATTCGCTCTGCAAGGCGAGACAACACGCGAATTTGCAGCCGAGCTCGGCGACATGGTCGGATTACAGGCCTATGGCGCCACTGCAACAGGAGTCAGCACAACTGGTTTGCGTTGGAAACTCAGCAACGAATCTCTCGCAGTGTATGAAACGCGCGGTGTCAGCAACGAGGTTACCGACAACCAAGTTTCGGTATCAATCGCCCATGGCCAACTTTTAATAATTCATCAACAGAAAGCGAAAAATCAATGAAACGAAAAAGACTAAAGCATGATTTCAAAAATCTATTTCTTTGCATTGCTGTGCTTGGCTCACTCGTCGGTGCCTGCTCAAACAGTTCATCAACCGATAATTCTTCAACTAAACAAGATGACCCCAAGAACTCAGATCAAGTTACTTTGACACTTCTTGCCTATGACTCATTTACCCCATCTGAAAATATCTTTGATGCCTTCACACTTGAAACTGGCGTCAAAGTCAAAATCGCACTTGGTGGCGACGCCGGCGAACTTGTAACTAAGGCAGCGCTGACTGCTGGTAACCCGCAAGGCGATGTGTTGTGGGGTGTTGACAACACGATGTTGTCACGGGCTCTTGAAGCAAAAATCTTTTCGGCCTACAAAACCAAAAACATCAATGATCTTGACGAATCAGCGCGCAAACTAATTTCAAACTTTGAAGTCTCACCAGTTGACACAGGCGATGTATGCCTTAATTACGACGTCAAGTGGTTTGCCGAGCGCAAGATTGCACCACCACTGACTTTGCGTGCGTTGACCTCGGCAAGTTATGCGAACCTGCTGGTTGTGCCGAGTCCAATTACTTCGTCACCAGGACTGGCATTCATGCTTGCCACCATCGCCGAATTCGGTGAGGACGGTTGGGGCGAATATTGGCAACAACTAAAACAAAATGGTGTGTTGGTTGTGGATGGCTGGAACGAGGCTTACTACACCGAATTCTCTGGCTCATCTGGCAAAGGAGATCGACCTATCGTCGTGAGTTACGGCTCTAGTCCTCCTGCTGAAATGATCTTTGCAAGTCCAAAGCCAGATACTGCGCCAACTGCAGTGTCTGCTCTCACCTGTTACCGACAAGTTGAATTCGCCGGAGTATTGCGTGGAACAAAACATCAGCGCGAAGCCGAAATGCTGATTGATTATTTGACGGGTGTTGTATTTCAACAAGATCTTCCATTGACGCTGTTTGTCTACCCAACAAACACAAAAGCGACACTCCCGGCCGAGTTTGTCAAGTACTCAATGCGCCCAGAGTCGCCACTACAACTTGACCCACAATTAATAGCCACACAACGGACAGTTTGGCTCGACAAATTTACAAATACGGTCTTGCGATAATTGTTAGCGGCTAATTACCAATGATCGTCGCCTACCGTCATTCAAGTAAGTGGTTGACGGTCGTGCCTGTTATTGCGATTCTGGTGTTCGTAGTTGCACCAGTATTGAATATTTTTTCAATGGCAATTCAATTTGACTCGTTGGCGATACTTGCGACGCCGACCACTCGAAATGTTGTGTGGTTCACAACCTGGCAAGCAGTTGTCAGCACTGTTTTAGTTTTGCTGTTTGCAATACCAATTGCTGCAGTGACTACGAACTTCAAGTTCACTGGGCGCAAAATGCTGATTTCGTTGGTGACTTTGCCCTTCATTTTGCCAACAGTTGTTGTTGGTGCAGCATTCTTAGAGTTGCTTCCATCCACAATGCATCGCAGTGCTGTTGCAATTATCGTTGCACATTGTTACTTCAACGTCGGACTCGCTGTTCGAATAATCGCATCAAGGTGGCAGCAAATTCATCCGCAACTTGATGATGCTGCGCGAACCCTCGGCGCGTCAACGCTTCAAACATTTCTCACCGTCACATTGCCGTTGCTCAGAAAGTCATTAATCTCGGCAGGACTTGTGGTTTTCTTATTGTGTTTCACCTCGTATGGCGTCGTTCGAATTTTGGGAGGCCCGGCACGATCAACAATTGAAACAGAGATCTATTTTCGGGCAATGCAACTCGGCGATGTCTCTGGCGCACTGGTGCTGAGTGTTTTGCAACTTGTTGTTGTCGGTTCTTTAGTTTTTGTAATGGCTCATTTCACCCGAGCAAAAGTCAATCAGCAGTTCACACAGACAGTTCTTTCGCGCAACCAAAGTCCGCGAACTTTGAGTCAAAGAATGTTTATTGCAACAGTTGCACTCACAAGCACAGTTGCCGTGATTGCACCACTAATCAGTGTTTTGCGTCGTTCAATCGTGGTTAGTGAGCGCGTTAATTTTTCCGCATGGCAAAGCATCTTTTCAGACTCAGAAATACTCGCATCGTTAATGACTTCACTTAAGTACGCGATTATCACGATTATTTTCTCAACGATTATCGGTTTATCTATTGCTTGTGCGGTCAACTACGGCTCGCCGCGATACCAGTTCTTGAACTTACTGACAGCACTACCGGTGGTAATTTCTGCGGTCAGTATCGGTCTTGGAATAATCGTCACCTTTGATGTGAGTCCAATTGATTGGAGAGGTGCTTGGTTGATCATGCCGATTGCCCACTGTTTGGTCGCAGTGCCAGTTGTGGTGCGTATAGTTTCTCCAGTTTTGCGAGACCTGCCAAACGGTTTACGCGATGCCTCGCAAACTCTAGGTGCGACCAATTGGCAACTTTGGCGAACAATTGATCTGCGAATTATCACCCCTGCATTAATCACCGCGGCAGCGATTGCGTGCGCAATTTCGCTCGGAGAGTTTGGTGCGAGCAGTCTTCTTATCCGCCGTGATAATCAAACTTTGCCACTGACGATCTCGCGACTAATGGCTCGACCGGGCGATCTTCTTCAAGCGCAAGCGTACGCAATCGCAACATTGATGATCGTTGTGTGTATCGCGATTATCGTTGCGATTGATCATCTCGGCAAAACCGAAAGAAGAATCTAAATGTTGGAATGCCGCAAGATCAATGCGAACTTCGAGTCAGTCCCCGTGTTGAGTGACCTGTCTATATATATAGGTAGCGGCGAAATCGTCGCGTTGACCGGTCCAAGTGGTTCGGGCAAGACGACACTGTTGCGGTGCATTGCCGGTCTTGAGATAGTTGACTCAGGCACGATTCACCTAAACGGCGAAGAAATCACAAACCGTCCAACACATTTGCGGCGCATCGGTTTGGTGTTTCAAGACAATCAACTTTTTCCGCATCTCAATGTCGCAGAGAATGTCGCGTATTCGCTCAAACTTCAACGGGTTTCTAAGAATCTGGTGGATGAGAAAGTTGCCGAAGTTCTTGAACTCGTTGGTCTTGCTCATCTTGCCCGACGAGAGATCATCAAACTCTCAGGGGGCGAGGCAAAACGTATTGCTGTTGCCCGTGCACTTGTTGCCCAGCCAAAGGTCTTGCTGTTAGACGAACCTCTAAATGGTCTAGATCCGGAGTTGCACACTCGACTGTTAGAAGATCTCGGCAATCTACTTCGCTCTCGCGGCACGACAACTCTGCATGTAACTCATGACCAAGATGAAGCCAAATCAATCGCAAATCGTGTGCTCGACATTCGCGAACTCAAATCACACTAAAATCACAGCAATGCCAAATGTGAAGTTTGAAGTTGTCGAGATACAAACTGCAGAAACCTATATTCTGAGAACAGCGGTGTTGCGTGACAACACACCGACGAGTGATCCGCGATACGCCGAAGATTCAAAACCTGGAACCGTGCACCTCGGTATCTTTGACGAAGATAAAAACCTTATTGGCACATCAACTTGGGTAGTTAACCCATGGCAGCAAGACAGCACAGCCAAGGCAGTTCAACTTCGCGGAATGGCCGTGGCGAAATCTAGGCAGAAAACAGGTCTTGGCGAAATGTTGTTACTCGCCGGAATATCCCACGCCAAACAACACAACGCCAAATACATTTGGGCAAAAGCCCGAGACTCGGCCCTTGACTTTTATTTGCATCACAGGTTTGTTGTATCTGGTGATGGTTTTACTGAAGACACCACACAGATGCCACACCACTTTGTTGTTCTTGAAATTGACTCCTGAAATTTAACTTTTAATTTTTATAATTTGACTAAACCGTAAAGTTTCATTCACTTGCGGTTTAGCCAATATCTCAAGAAGCCACTCGCCCTTTCGTGGCACTTGAAAATATGCTTGAAAATGATTCACGCCAATGAGTTGCACATCAATTGGTATCGGCGGAATCTCACCCGTTGCAAGCGAAATTCGTGCAGTCATTGACTTGATCGGTTCAAGTGACCCCCCGGGTGGAGAAAAAACGATGTGCATCTCGACTTGGCCGACTTGTGCCGGGGTGATCGTGATGTCTGCGATCACATTTGACTGAGCCAAAGTGGTCGAAAACGGGGCGGCGGCATTAACGCTCAGTGGTGGGACAGAAACAAGTACCACAGTTACTGCAAGGACAACGAGACCAATCGTGCTTTCAACGACAATCGACCTTGAAAACTTAACTTTTTTCAAGTCTTGATTTTCAGCTTTTTTGTCCTTAAATATTTGCCGTGCCTTAGTGCCTGCGGCAATTGCCAAGACGACGAGCACAATTTTTATAGAAATCACGATTCCATAAGTTGTCGAGAAAATATTCTTGAATCCTTCCATCATTCGCCACGCTTGGGCTGCTCCGGTGACAACCATGATCGGCATCGCAACAGTTGCCATAAATGAAAACCAACCAATCACCCGTGCAGAGTCACTTTGCCATTTGCGTCCCAACAACACGAGTGTCACGAGTCCCCCCATCCACGCAGAAACACTCAAAAAATGCATGATGTCAGTACCGATGCTCAGTACCGAAAACTGTCTCATCCCAGGGTGACCAGAGATTGAAAAGGATGCAAAAACTACGAGTGCAAAGATTGTCGCCGCCATTCGCCAAATTGGCTTTTTATGGAGATTACGTTTCGAAATAACTAGCAACAGCAGAAACAAAACCACCAAGCGCACCAATAACGATCTACCGAGCCGTGTTCGTAAGACCTCATCAACCGAAGCAAAAGTCTCGCTGATTGTCATTGACTGTCCAAGCGCGTATGGAGACTGCATCAACAAGACGAGCAGCGACCCAAATACTGCCAAGAGCCATGAACTAAGAATTATTTTGCCAATTCGTGATGCCCCTGCGATCTGAGTGCTCAACAACATTGCACCAGCTAAAACCATTACGCCCAAGAAGCTCAACCAACGAGCAAAACCCATCAATAATTTCACACCGGCCGGTGCAGAACTGTTGGACAGAACTTCAACACCCAGTGCTGTCAGATTCGCACCTCGTGGACCAATCTGAAAACCAAACGCCCCTTGCACTGGGTGACTGTCTGACGAGACGACTCGCCAAACAACTAAATAGTTTCCAGGCCCAAGATCAGGCAGATCAACGCGCACGGTTTTGGCATCCACAACAGCATCTGCAAATCCGTAATTCGGCGTAGGCAAGACAATTAACTTCGAGTTTGCATCAAATAATCTGATACTTCCAAAAGAGATCTCAACTTGCTCGGCAAATTTCAAAACAATTTCTTTTGGTGACTTCTCAAGAACAGACGCTGCGGCTGGTTCACTCGACTTCAACCCGGCATGAGCCTCGACAGGGTTCGCAGATCCAACGACACCGGCACCACAGACAATCCCGGCTATAAAACTAAATCTGAGAAATTTTCTCACAACGGTTCTGGCTTGGAGAGACCGTCAACTTCAACTCGCCCCAAAAACCACGCAAGCCGTTGTGACGGTGACAACTTTTTTGCAACATCTGGCAACTCAGTCATCCCCATCGGTTTTCTGGCACGCCACAACATGAGTTGCTGGTCAATTTCGAGCCGCACATATAAAGGTGTCAAGTCGTCATAACCGAAACCAATGTTTAAATCAGCGTGATGCACCTCGACTTCTCGCCAGCGCAAAAACACAAGCGACGACATCTCAATCACGCTGTCTCGTAAAGTACGGCCCTGCCCTGACCAGGCTTTTGCATTGGCGCTTGCCCACGCCGCCTCAAGACCATAGATGCTGAGCCGTAAATCCATTATCAAATCTTCAGCACCTCGCTGCGCACCGTTCTCAATATCTTCATTTCGTTTTTCAATACTCGGGTATTGCTTGCCAACTTCACCGCGCACGGCACTCTGTAATAAGTGCACATGACTATCGGCATTGCGCGCTAGGTGCGTCAAGACATGACCACGCGACCAATTCGGCAACATTGAATCTTGTCGACACTTTTCGTTAGTAAAGTTTTCTAGCGACGCCAACAGTCTTTGATGTGCCGCCGCACAACCAACAACGTGATCGTTCAGCGCATTGGCTATTTTTCTTTGGTCAGACTCGGACATCTGTTACAAACTAGTTGCTGATTGACCTTTGCGGAATTACAACGACTGTGCCATCGGGTTCATGATGCACGCGCGCCGACACTCCATAAAACTCAGCAAGAATTTCGGACCTGAGCACACTTTTCGCGCTTCCTGAGGCAACACACACTCCTTGATGCATCAACACAAGACGATCTGCGTACAAACCCGCCAATGTCAGGTCATGCATTGCCGAGACGACGGTCAGTCCTTGCTCGCGACGCAGTACATCTACAAGTTCAAGTGCATGTTGTTGGTGGCCAATA
Organism: Ferrithrix thermotolerans DSM 19514; assembly: GCA_945885515.1. GTDB lineage: Bacteria > Actinomycetota > Acidimicrobiia > Acidimicrobiales > Ilumatobacteraceae > BACL27. The sequence continues at coordinate 12,554 of CAMCZA010000040.1, forward strand.
TCTAGTGCTGAGGTTGGCTCATCAAGCAACAACACTGGTGCCTCTTGAGCCAAGGCTCGAGCGATTACTAATCGTTGTCGCTCACCGCCAGAAAGCTTGCCAACCAAACGGTACGAGAAACGAGTTAGATCTAACCGCGTCAAAACTTTTTCAATCACGAGCTTGTCATGCGCCGATTCGGAGGCAAAATGTTTGATATAAGGGTTGCGTCCGAGTAAAACATATTCATAAACCGACATGTCTTCTGGCATCAACGGTGTTTGCGGCACATAAGCAATGTGTTGTGCACGCCACCGTGCCGAAGTTGTCGGAATTTCTTTTTGATCAATTGCAACAGAGCCAGAATATTTAACAAGACCAGCCGCGGCACGCAGCACAGAAGATTTACCTGCACCATTAGGCCCAATCAAACATAACCATTCACCCGAATGCAAAATATTGTTGAAACTATTTACTGCGCAAATTCCGTCATAGGAGATAGTCAGTTCGCAAAACCCGAGCGTGCTCATGACTCATTCTTTCTGGTGCGAAGCAAAATCAGAAAAAATGGCGCACCAAAAAAAGCCGTCACCACACCAATCGGTGTTTCGGCTGGATCAGCCAATACGCGACTTGGGATATCTGCCGCCACAAGAAACGCTGCACCTAGTAAAACGCTGAGCGGTAAAACTCTTCGATAACTAGAACCAGCAATTAAGCGAACCGCGTGCGGAACAATGATTCCTACGAAACCAATTAGTCCACTTACTGCGACAACTGATGCCGTGCCGAGTGTTGCAGCTAAAACAACTGTCAGTCGAACCCGTTGAATATTCACACCAAGCGCAATTGCCTCATCATCCCCGACACGCAACACATCTAAAAGTCGACGATGTAAGAGCAGCACGACTGTACTAATTACG
>CAMCZA010000041.1 GCA_945885515.1 Ferrithrix thermotolerans DSM 19514
GGGCAAGCCGGTGCCGAGAATGGTGCACTAACCGTGATGTGTGGTTGCGACGATCAAAAAGTTTTTGATCGCGTGCGACCTGTGTTCGATGCTTACGCCAAAGCCTGTCAACGAATGGGTGATGCAGGGGCGGGGCAGTTAACCAAGATGGTCAATCAAATTTGCATTGCCGGCGTTGTATCGGGTTTGGCTGAGGCGCTTAACTTCGCAGTTCGTGCAGGACTCAACGCCGATCAGGTTGTTGAAGTCATTTCTAAAGGTGCCGCACAGTCTTGGCAAATGGAGAATCGCTCGAAGACAATGGTTCGTGATCAGTTTGAATTTGGTTTTGCCGCCGAGTGGATGCGTAAAGATTTGGCGATTTGTTTCGACGAAGCAAAAAATAATGGCGCAGATTTAACGATGACAAAACTTGTCGATGAACTGTACGCCAAAGTCGTAGCGATGGGCGGGGCACGTTGGGATACCAGCAGCCTGATGAAACTATTAACCCACCCTAAAAAATAAATTAGTTAATTTAATTGCCTGAGGCGGCGGTGGCGAATGCGTCGAGCAGTTTGTCGAGTTGTGCGTCGGTGATAACTAGTGGCGGGCAAAATGTATTTGTGTCCGCATTGATAGCGCGAGTGATCGCACCGAGTTCAAGCATCCTGTCGCGAATTTTGATGTTGCTTTGTGTTGGGTGCAAACCTGCCGCCCACACCGCGCCATCTCCGCGCGCGCTCTCAATGACGCCATCTCGCACAAGTGCGTTCAGCGCATCACCAATTCGCTTGCCGATATGAGTCGCTCGGTCGGCGAGATTCTCGCGCTCAATAATCTCAATGTTTGTTATCGCCGCAGCGCAAGCCGATGCGTGACCCGAGTACGTGTAGCCAGTTCTTAAAATAAAATCTGCATCAGCCTCAATTGATTTGCGGACTGCCTTGCCGACAAACACTCCTCCAAGTGGTTGATATCCAGAAGTCACAGCTTTGGCAAAGCACAACAAATCTGGATTGACATCATAAAAGTTCGAACCGAACCAAGTGCCGAGTCGCGCAAAGCCGGTGATCACTTCGTCAAAGATCAAAAATGCACCGTGCTTGTCGCAGAGTTTGCGCAGGCCTTGCAGATATCCAGGTGTGGGTGGGTAAACGCCGCCAGCGCCCTGCAATGGTTCGGCAAGAACTGCGGCGATCGTGTTGCCTCGCTGCGACATCAAAACTGACATCGCTTCAAGATCGTCGCTGGCAACTTGCTCAACATCGGGCACAAGTGGGCCGTAGCCGGCTTTATTAAGCGGCAGTCCCTGTGCACTTGTCCCGCCATAGTTAGTTCCGTGATATCCGCGCATCCGCGAAATAATCACAGTGCGTTCAGGATTGCCTGCTTGAACATGCGCCAGGCGCGCGAGTTTCATCGCCGAGTCGACGGCTTCTGATCCACTACCGCAAAAGAAAACTCGGGCATCGGGCATCGGGCAAATCGAAACCAATTTCTTGGCCAATAGTTCAACTGGTTCGTTAGTGAACGGGTCAAAAGTTGAATACGCCTCAAGTGTCGAGATCTGCTTGGCAACAGCATCACCGATTTCTTTTCGACCGTGTCCGACTGCGCAATACCAAAGGCTGGCCATGCCGTCGACGAGTTCATTGCCTTTGTCATCCCAAACGAGAGCACCCTGCCCGCGCACAAGTTTTATGAAGCTATCTTTTGTCGGTTTGGCAAAAGGGTGGAGGAATGCATTAGTTGGGTTAGACGAGCCAGCCATACTTTTACTTTAGTTCGCTTTGCCCTAATAGGCTTATAGATGTATGAAGGGGCTAATTCTTTCTGGTGGTGCTGGCACGCGTCTGCGACCAATTACACATACCAGCGCCAAACAACTCGTGCCAATCGCGAATAAACCAATTTTGTTTTATGGGATTGAAGCCATGTCGCGCGCCGGCATTCGTGAGATCGGAATCATCGTCGGATCAACGCGAGAAGAAATTAAGTCCGCGGTCGGTGACGGCAGTCAATTTGGCGTGAAAGTTACATACATTCCGCAAGACGAGCCGTTGGGTTTGGCGCACTGTGTCTTGATTGCCGACAAGTTTCTTGGCGACGACGACTTCATTATGTATCTCGGTGACAACATGCTTGAGCAAGGACTTGAAGAATTCGTCACTGAGTTTGAAACAGCCCGTGCAAGCAGTGCAAAAGATAAACCCGCAGCGCAGATTTTGCTGTGCCATGTTGAAGACCCACGACAATTCGGCGTAGCCGAGGTTGACAAAAACGGTCATGTCGTGCGCTTGGTTGAAAAGCCAAAAGATCCGCCGTCAGATCTTGCGTTGGTCGGCGTCTATTTATTCGATAAGACGATCAACAAAGCCGTTCGTTCGATCGCCCCGTCTTCGCGCGGCGAACTTGAAATCACCGATGCGATTCAGTGGCTCGTGGACAACAAGTTTCCTGTGCGCCACAAAGTTTTGCAGGGTTGGTGGATAGACACCGGAAAGAAAGATCCATTGCTTGAGTGCAATCGCTTGGTTCTTGATGCGATGAAAACCAAGATGGAAGGCACAGTAGATGCGGTGTCTGAGATTCAAGGACGCGTGACTATTGAGGCAGGTGCAAAAGTTACTAACTCGCGCATTCGTGGCCCTGTTGTGATTGGCGCAGGCGCAATAATCGAAGACTCTTACATCGGGCCATACACATCACTGGGCAATAATTGTCGTGTGCTTAAATCTGAGATGGATCACTCGGTGGTGCTCGATGGAAGCTCAATCATTGGCGTTTCAAGACTCACCGATTCTTTGATCGGTAAAGATGTTGAAGTTATTCGAAGTACTCAACAACCTCGTGCATTGCGACTGATGCTCGGTGATGACTCAAAAGTAGAACTCGAATAATGGCGACAATTACAGAATCAACACGTATTAAGGGTGTGCAAATAGTTGAGCCTCAAGCCTTCGGTGACTCACGCGGAACTTTCATCGAGACATATCGTCGCGAGTGGTTTCCACTTGGGCGCGAAATGTTGCAAGGCAACCGTGGTGATCGGCAAGCGGGTTGCATCGTTGGCTTGCACTACCACTTGCACCAAGCCGACTACTGGTATGTACCAATCGGTAGTTGTCGAGTGGTGCTGCACGATTTACGTGTTGGTTCGCCAACAGATGGTGCGACGCAAGTACTTGATATCGGTGCTCGCGCTGACGGCACACATGACCACCGCGGCATTTTTATTCCGCCTGGTGTTGCACATGGTTTTGCTTCGCTTACCGATATGGCGATCACATATCTTGTTGACAGCTATTACAACCCGAAAGATGAACTGGGTTTGGCGTATAACGACAAAGCAGTAAAAGCCGATTGGGGTATTGCGTCGCCGATTCTGTCTGACCGTGATGCAGCCAATCCAACACGCGATGCAATTGATCCGCAGGTACGACCTTTTTGGCCAATGCGGACATAAATTAATTTATGAAGATTTTTGTTACCGGTGGCGCCGGTTTTATCGGTTCGAACTATGTGCGTTGGGTTTTTGCAAATACCGATCACGAAGTCACGGTTTATGACTCGCTGACATATGCCGGCAATCTTTCGACATTGAAAGATGTTGACGACAGCCCAAGATTCAAGTTCGTTAAAGGCAACATCTGCCAACCTGGTGATGTTGAAACAGCTATGGCTGGTCATGACGCTGTGGTGCACTTTGCTGCCGAGAGTCATGTAGATCGTTCTATTGCCGGTAGCGAAGATTTTATTTTGACGAATTGTTTTGGCACGAATGTCGTGATTGATGCAGCACGCAGATTGAACATTGCGCGAGTTCTGCACATCGGCACCGACGAGGTTTACGGATCAGTAGAGACTGGATCATCGCGCGAGAGTGATCCACTTGAGCCTCGTAGTCCGTATTCGGCGTCAAAAGCCGGCTCTGACTTGATTGCTTTGTCATATTTCTCGACACACGGCACGCCGGTTGTTGTAACTCGTTGCACCAATAATTTTGGTCCGTTCCAATATCCAGAAAAAGCGATTCCGTTGTTTACGACGAATCTTTTGGATGATAAGCAGATACCTCTTTATGGTGACGGGCTTAACGAACGCGACTGGATTTATGTTGACGATCATTGTTCGGGTGTACACCTGGCTCTTGAACACGGCACTGCTGGCGAGATCTACAACATCGGCGCTGGTAATGAAACTGCAAACAGGGTTTTAGTCAACAAACTTTTAGCACTGCTAGGCAAAGACGAATCAAGTGTCAAGTATGTTGCCGATCGACTTGGTCACGATCGCCGCTACTCGGTCGATATTTCTAAAATCACAAAACTGGGTTGGAAGCGAACTCGTTCGCTAGACGAAGCACTTGAAGCCACAGTCAATTGGTATCGCGATAATCGCTGGTGGTGGGAGCCACTGAAAGCCAAGAAATAGTGAAACTGTTAATCACTGGCGCCTCAGGCCAACTTGGCACAGATTTAGTTTTGTCGGCTCGAAAACTTGGCCACGAAGTTGTTGCCACGAGTCACGGCGAGTTAGACATCACGGACAAATCTCAGGTCATTCAAATTGTTGCCCAAGCAAAAGCCGATGCGATTATTCATGCGGCTGCATGGACAGCAGTAGACGCCTGCGAGTCAGACTCGCAGAAGGCAATGGCGGTGAATCGTGATGGAACGGCAAATATCGTGGCTGCGGCCCGCGAGTCTGGTGCACGTGTCATATATATATCTACTGATTATGTTTTTGACGGCACCAAACCGACTCCATATATAGAGAGTGATTCGCCGAATCCGCAATCTGTGTACGGGGCCAGCAAACTCGCAGGCGAACAACAACTAGATCTAACGACTGACCAGATAGTTCGAATCTCGTGGGTGTGCGGCGAACACGGCGCCAACATGGTCAAAACTATTTTGCGACTTGCGTCAACTAATCCCACGCTTACATTCGTAGACGACCAAATTGGGTCGCCAACTTTCACCAGTGATGCGGCACCGGCAATAGTCGAATTATCTGTTAGCGCCAGCGCAGGTATCTGGCATTTGACGAATCAGGGCTCGACGAGTTGGTTCGGTTTTGCTCGCGATGTTCTGAGTGCAGCGGGCCACGATCCGAATCGAGTGCTTCGAACATCAACTGACGAGTTAAAACCTGCACGACCAGCCAAACGACCAGCGAATTCGGTGCTGGATAATGCGCGAATGCGTAAGGTCGACCTTGCGCTACTTGACGACTATCACATACCTCTCCAGCGACTTGTAGATGTTTTAACGAGTTAGGGTTTAAGCATGGATGAACGCTCACTTTTGCGAGAAATCGAACCAGTTGCTGGCGAATTATTGAATCGTCATCTCGGTGTTGCTAAAGAATGGTTCCCGCACGAGATGGTTCCGTACAGTCGCGGTAGAGATTTTGTGGCGGGCGAACAATGGAAAGATAGCGATACAGATTTTGGATCAGTTAGCAATGAAATGTCAGATGCCGTACGTGCATCGCTTTATGTGAATTTACTGACCGAAGATAATTTGCCGTATTACTTTCGCGATATAGATCAGTTATTCGGCAACGACGGCGCTTATGGCGAATGGGGTCGCAACTGGACAGCAGAAGAGGGCCGACACTCAATTGTGATTCGAGATTATTTAACTGTCACCCGAGCGATTGACCCGGTGGCATTAGAGCGTGCGCGAATGCAACAGGTGCGTAGCGGACAAGTGCCGGCACCGCTAGATCTTTATGAAGCGCTCGCATATTTGAGTATGCAAGAACTTGCAACTCGCATTGCACACCGCAACACGGGCAAGGCAATGGCTGATGAAGTTGGTCAGGCGATAATGTCGCGCGTCGGCAACGACGAGAACTTGCACTATTTGTTTTATCGTGATCTTGCGACTGCTGCGATTGCGGTAGATCCTTCAAACATGGTTATCGGCATCGAGCGGGCCGTGCGAACATTTGCGATGCCTGGCACTGGGATCACTGATTTTGAGCGGCTGTCTCGAGAAATCGCGCGTGTCGGTATCTATAATTTGGCGATTCATCACGAGCAGATTTTGGTGCCGGTTGTATTGCGCCACTGGAAGCTCGCAGATTTGACTGGTCTAAATGGCGAGGCTGAAACTGCGCGCGAGGCGTTGCTGAAGCGCATTGACCGAATCGGCAAAGTAGCCACAAAACTGGCTGGCGACCGAGTAACTGCCTAATAAATCCTTTAGTGCTTTAGTGTAAAAACTGGGCCAAATCGCCTTTTGAGGCTTGTAATCGCTGTGCCTAATGGCATATAGTTACAAGTCGGCGTGGTGGGCCGAGACATTGAACATTTACGCCAAACAAATATCCAAATCAACAAGGGGACATAATGTCAACAATTGAGCAAACAACAAGTGAAGTTTCGACAAACGGTTTGTCGCGACGTCACTTTATTCAAGCAGCAGCAGCGACCGGTGTAGCAATTCCATTTGCTCAGATTTTCGGCGGGTCATCTGTTGGTGCAGCCGGAAAAGTATTTAAGTACGCAGCGCAGGCGCAAGAAGGTCCAGCAGCACCTTGGATGTCCAAGGGTGGTTCACTCGGAATTCTCAACGCAGTTGGGGCATGGCTAATTGATGTTGCTCCATCGGGCAAACTCGTTCCAAGTCTCGCGACAAAGTGGAAGGGTTCAAATGCAGGTAAGACCTGGACTTTTACAATTCGCACTGACGCAAAGTTCCACGACGGTTCTGCTCTTACAGCAGACGACATTGTCTACACAATAAAGTCGCACCTTGACCCAGTCAACAAGTCACAGTCAGCTGGTCGCCTTGGTGATTGCACTTCAGAGGGCATCGTCAAAGTTGATGCAACAACGATTCGCTTTGATTTGAAGAAGGCCAATGCCAACTTCCCATTTGCAGTTGCAAGCTCAAACTACGGTCTTTGCATCTTGAAAAAGGGTGCGAAGGGCGACGAGTCATGGGTTAAGACGATGAATGGTGCTGGAAAGTGGATTTTGGTCTCGCACAAGGTCAACGAAAAGACCGTCTACAAGCGCAACCCGAACTACTTCGACAAAGCACAGATTCCAAAGTTCGAAACAATGGAACAAATCCAGTACGTTTCGCAGAGTGCTGCAATCCCGGCCTTGAAGACTGGAAAGCTTGACGCGATCCACTTGCTTTACGGCAACGAGGCAGACACACTTCCAAAGGCAAAGTACTACAAGACTTTGGTTCCAACCTGCGGTGGTTTGCATATGCACATGCGATGCGATATCGGTCAATTGACTGACAAGCGTGTTCGTGAAGCAATTGCTCTCAGTCTCGACCGCGATGCGTACATCAAGGGAATTCTTGGTGGCTACGCATTGGTTGCTAACGACTCAGTAATGGATTCATTTCCAACAGCAGATAAAACAGTTGTGCAACGAACGAAAAACATCGCCGCCGCAAAAGCGCTGATGGCTGCAGCTGGAGTGCCGAACGGTTTCAAAGTAACTCTTCAGAGTTGGAAGCGCGACGACATTGACAAGTTCACTCAATTTGTCAAGTCATCATGCAAAGAAATCGGTATTGACGTAACAGTTGACCTTGACGGTTCATCTGGTGGTGGCGCGAGATGGTATGCATACTCGGTCTACCCATCGGTCAAGGGTTCAAAAGTCAAGAACAAGGGTGAATGGCTTGCAAGCGAGTTCGGTATCGCCGAATGGGCTGGCCGTCCAACACCAGACGAGTACCTTGCACGTGAGTGGTTCTCATCAGGCGACTGGAACCCTGCCTACTTGGATGCCCCAGAGCTTGATGCAGCGATTACCGCATGGCAATCGGCTCTCACTAATGGAGCAAAGAAGGCAGCAAGTTCGGCAATTCAAAAGGCCGCACTTGTGCACACACCGATAATCGTTGCTTACAACGAGATCCGTGTTTCGGTAACTTCAAACAAAGTTAAGGGTGTTGAGTTCAATCAACAAGGTGCGGTTTACAGCACTGGACAAAACGCTTAATAGCGACTCAAATAACTTAAAACAATTACAAGAAAAGACCGGCCTAGGAAACTAGGTCGGTCTTTTTATTTGCCCATGCTTTAAAGGTGTTGAGATGAAGTTGCTAAACTTTAAAATTCTATGTTGAGATTTATCGTCAAGCGAGTTGGGCTGTCGATATTGACATTGGCGATCGTCTCGCTGATCGTATTTTTGATGACGTCGATTTTGCCGGGAGATATTGCAGTACAAACTCTCGGAAGAGATGCAACACCTGAAGCCTTTGCTATTTGGAATAAAGAAAAAGGTTTCGACAAGCCACTCGTAGTGCAATACAGCCGATGGATGGGCGGGGTGGCGACGGGAGATCTGGGAATCTCATTGCAGTATGAACAACCAGTTGCCGAAATCTTGGGCCCCGCAGCAGGTAAATCTGCTCAGTTGGCGATTGTCGCGCTGATCTTGATTGTCCCGATCAGTATTTTGGGCGGTATTGCTGCGGCGATGAATCGGGGCAAAAAAGTTGACCGAATGTTGACCGTCGGCGGTTTGTCTGCTGCTGTTATCCCAGAGTTCGTTTGGGCGGTTGCATTGATTCTTGTGTTCGGTGTGGCGATTAGAATTTTTCCGGTTTCGGCCTTTCCCGACGAGGAGAACCCGAATCTGATCAGCAGCGTTTATCACTTGTTGCTTCCGTCCATTGCGTTGCTCTTCGTATTGTTTGGTTACATCTCTAGAATCACCCGTGCGGGTGTGATCGAAGCGCTCGACTCTGATTACATGCGCACCGCGGTGCTTAAGGGCCTCTCTCGAAAGGCTGCGGTATTCAGGCATGTTTTGCGCAATGCTTTGTTGCCAACTATCGCAGTTATCGCAACACAGGTACCGTATCTCGCGGGCGGGCTTATCGCAATTGAACGAGTTTTCAACTACCCAGGCTTTGGCAATATTTTATTGGACGCTGTAATCGCTCGAGACTTTCCGCTTTTGCAGAGTGCGGTGTTTCTCACCGGCGTCGTAATTATTTGTTTTCAGTTGTTCGCCGACATTTTGTTTGCAGTTCTTAATCCACGCATCAGACAAAGGGTGACAGAGTGACAGACAAAACGGCAAAGCAAGCTCAGCAGACAGAGTTAAGCGAGCGTCTGGCGGTTTTGAAAAAGAATAAGGCGTTCATCGTTGGGGCTTCAATTTTGGCGTTTTGGGTGTTTAGTGCAATCTTCGGAAAACTAATTGCTAGATACGACCAAGACTTTATGGATTATGAGGCGGTTAACTCTGCACCGTCTTTGAAGTATTGGTTTGGCACCGATCAAAGTGGGCGAGATGTTTATTCAAGAGTGATTGTTGGGTCAAGAATTATTATCGTTATTTCTTTTCTTGCAACTTTGCTCGGGGCGTTTATCGGGGCGTCGTTAGGTTTAATCGCCGGTTATCTCAAGGGCAGATTTGACATGGTACTGATGCGAATTCTTGAAGCCATTTCGGCCATTCCCGTAATCATTATTGCTTTGTTGGCAGTCGCTGCGATCGGTCGATCGTCGTCAATTATCACGATTTTGATCATTGGTCTCATCTTCACGCCGAATGTGGCGCGTACCGTGCGCGCGGCGGTGTTGGGCGAGTCCGAACTTGAATATGTAGCCGCTGCAAAATTGCGCACCGAAAAGACCGGACATATTTTGTTCAGAGAAGTTCTGCCAAACGTCTTGCCAACTTTGATTGTTGAGTTCACTGTTCGTTTGGGTTATGCAATTTTTGCGGTTGCAACTCTTTCGTTTTTGGGCGCCGGCCTAGAAGCCGGATCACCTGACTGGGGAACACAGGTTGCCGATACTTGGTCGCTGATTTTCACAAATATCTGGTGGCCTACTTTGTTTCCTTCGTTGGCGATTGCTTCTATTGCAGTCAGCATCAACCTAATTTCGGACGCGTTGCTAGAGGTTTTTGAATTATGAGTACGTCTATTACCCCGACACTTGAACTTCGCGGTCTTGAAGTCGCTTATACGGTTCGTGGTATTGATCGACAAGTCTTACGCGATGTTTCGTTTTCGATCGCACCTGGTGAGGCCTACGGTCTTGTGGGTGAGTCGGGTTGTGGTAAGTCGACTGCGGCTTTTGCAGCAATGCGATATTTACCTCGGAATGGCAAAATCACGGGTGGTTCAATTCTTTTCGAGGGCAAAGACATTGTTGACATCGGTGAAGAAGACGTCGCACAACTGCGACGCTCGGCGATTTCAATGGTTTATCAGAACCCAGCCACGGCTCTGAACCCGACAATAAGAATTGGTAAGCAGATCGCTGAAGTATTCGAATTAGATGGCGCATCAAAATCTGATGCTTTGGCGATGGCGCAAGCCGCTTTGACAAAGGTTCAGATTTCAGACCCGGCGCAAGTGATGCGTCGTTACGCACATCAGTTATCAGGTGGCATGGCCCAGCGCGTAGTTATTGCAATGGCCTTGGCGTCCAATCCACGGTTACTAGTGATGGATGAACCGACCACTGGTCTTGACGCAACAGTTGAGGCTGAAGTACTTGACTTAGTGCGAGAACTGCGCCGTGATACGGGCACCGCGGTTTTGTTCATTAGCCACAACTTGGGTGTGATTCGAAACATGTGCGACCGCGTCGGCGTACTTTATGCGGGGGCACTTGTTGAACAAGGTGCGACGGCTGATTTATTTAACAACCCAAGTCATCCGTACACGGTTGGTCTGTTGCGTTGTATCCCGCGTGGTGGACTACATAAAAGTACAGACCGTTTGGACACGATCCCCGGTACGCCACCGGCACTTGGTACGCACTTTGATGGTTGTGTGTTCGCAGCACGTTGTGCGCTTGCCGACGACAAGTGTCGCACTGAGTTACCACAGATGGTGACAATCTCTGGTGCGCATGTAGCCAGATGCTTTCACAGCGACAAGGCAAGTTCGATGCCGCGCTCTGTTGAGCAGATTGAAATTCAATCAACTCCAACGCATCATTTGGCCAATGTCGGCGAAAGTTTGCTCGATGTGAGTCACTTGTCAAAAGTTTTCACACAAGATGGTCATCGAATTCGTGTGATTAATGATGTCTCTTTGTCCTTGGGTGTTGGCGAGACTCTTGGTCTAGTCGGTGAGTCAGGCTCAGGAAAGACAACAATCGCAAAACTAGTTTTAGGTTTAGTAGTGCCCGAAGAAGGTGGTGTGATCAAACTTGACGGCAAAGGTCTGGCAAAGACTTTGAATCGTCGGGATGTGCAAGATGTTGGTGCGATGCAGATCGTTTTTCAAAACCCTGATCAAGCGTTGAACCGTCGTCACAGCGTTACGCGAATAGTAAGTCGGGCAGTTGAGCGTCTGCGTGGGTTTAGTGCGCAATCGTCAATAGAACGCGCCCATGAGTTGTTGCTGGGTATGCGTGTAGAGGCAACCCTGCACGGTGCGCGACCAGTGCAACTTTCAGGTGGGCTTAAACAGCGTGTGGCAATTGCCCGTGCATTTGCTGGAGCACCACAAATCGTTCTTTGTGATGAGCCAACATCGGCTCTTGATGTTTCTGTACAGGCAGCAATTTTGAATTTGTTGGTTGACCTGCAGAAGCAGGACAAAACAAGTTTTATTTTCATCTCGCATGACCTTGGCGTCGTTCGTTATATTTCTGATCGCATCGCCGTGCTGTACCTTGGCCGAGTGGTCGAGTTTGGAGCATCGCAACGCGTGTTCAATGGACCGTTCCATCCTTATACAGAAGCGCTTCTATCCTCGGTGCCAAATATTGATGGCTCGATTCGCAAACGCATTCCATTGACTGGTGTTGTGCCGAGTCCGAGTAATCCGCCAAGCGGTTGTGTCTTGAACCCGCGATGCCCACGCAAGGTGGGCTCGGGCTACGAAAGTATGTGTGAGTCGGAAGAGCCGAACTTAAATGAAGTGGAGCCAGGTCATTTCATGCGATGCCATATACCGATGGCAAAACTCAAGCAACTACAAAGTTAGACGCGCAACGCGAGGCGTCGCGACAAACGCGTTTAAGCGCGCATGCGCGAGCCCGAAGGGTCGAGCACTGGTTCTAGTTGCAATGTTGCGGGTCGCATGTTGCCGATGATTTCAATTTCGAAACCCGTTGTATCTGGCTTCGCCAATTCGGCTGGTATGTAACCCATCGCAAGCGAAACACCTGAGTAATGGGCGTAGCCACCGCTGGTGATCCAACCCACAACTTTGCCGTTGTGAAACACTGGCTCATCACCGATCACATCGGCTGGGCGAGTTTTATCTACATCAACTTTGAACATTACAAGTTTGCGTGCTGGGCCAGTTTTCATTTCGGTTTCAACTGCCGCGCGACCAATGAACTCGTGGTCAAACTTCATTGCACGTTCCATGCCTGCTTCAAGTGGTGTATAGATCGGTCGATACTCTCTGAACCAAGTGCCGAAGTTCTTTTCGAGACGCATCGTGATCAACGCTCTAAACCCAAACTGGCGCATATCAAACTCTTTGCCAGCATCCCAAATTAAGTCGAATAAATAGCGCTGATACTCGGGCGCGATCCAAATTTCGTAGCCGAGGTCGCCCGTGTAAGTCATTCGTGACAGCCACACAGGCGCATTGCCGATGTTGACTCGGCGAAAGCTCATGAACGAGAAATCTTTGGTAGCCAGTGATGTGCTTGTGAGTTTTTGCAACACGTCTCGCGAGCGCGGACCGGCCACTGTGAGTCCAACCATTGACAAGGCGAGTGTTTCAAAACGAATCTGGCTGTTTGCAGGCAGGTGAGCCAAAAACCAGCGCGGATGATGTACTTCGGCTGCTTGAGATCCGAATAAAAAGAATTCTTCGTCACCAATGCGAGATACTGAAAACTCGCCAACGATCTTGCCTTCAGGGTTGAGCATTGCAGTCAACGCCGTGCGACCAATTTTTGGCAAACTATTGGTGAATAAACTTTGTAGCCATGCTGATGAACCAGCGCCACTGACTTTGTACTTGGCAAAGTTTGAGGCCTCTGAGAAGCCAACACGTTCGCGCACGGCGCGCGATTCTTCGCCGACGTTATTGAATGCGTTTGATCGATAGAAAGTTACATCTTCGATTGGGTCTTTGCCTTTGTCTTGAAACCACA
>CAMCZA010000042.1 GCA_945885515.1 Ferrithrix thermotolerans DSM 19514
ACGGCAGGAATCGACTGCGCTTGAAATGCCTGGGCAATTTGCGGGCACTTGTCGACGTCAACTTTCGCCAAAATAACTTGACCCTTGGTTGCATCAACTAATTTTTCAAGGATCGGACCAAGTGTCTTGCACGGTCCGCACCATGTCGCCCACAAATCAACAATCACCGGAAAAATCATCGACTTATCAATAACTTCTTTTTGAAAAGTTACATCCGTTACATCAATTGCCATGCACTCACAATACTGGCTATCTGACGCCAGCTAACAAGCGTCACCTGGCGTATCTATGTGACACCAAGTGGCACGACACGCCAGATTTTAGATAGGTTTCTTGTGATGAGCGACACGGTCAATGCTGGTATTGACGTTGTAAAAGTTTCTAACTGGCTCGAATCAAATATTGAAGGTGCCAAAGGTCCATTTAATTTTGAATTTATTGCCGGCGGACATTCAAATTTAACTTTTTCTGTCCGTGACGCAAAACAAAATCACTATGTTCTTCGCCGTCCACCTTTGAGCCACGGGCTTGCAAGCGCCCACGACATGGGTCGCGAGCATCGAATGATCGCGGCGCTGCAGAATTCAGGTGTTCCCGTTCCGCGGGCCCGCGGATTGTGTACGGATATTGAAATTAATGGCGCCCCGTTTTATGTGATGAACTTTGTTGATGGTCATATCGTTCGCGATATTCCGATCGCCGAAAGAGTCTTGACCGAACAAACTCGCACCCGCGCGAGCGAATCACTCGTCGAGACCCTGGCCAAGATTCATGCTGTCGAGTTGACTGCAGTCGGCCTACAAGACTTCAGTCGACATGAGGGTTATATCGCTCGACAACTGAAGCGTTGGTACGGACAGTGGAATGCACAAAAAACTCGCGAACTTTCATCCATTGACCGCGTACATGACGAACTTTCAAAGCGAATTCCAGAGCAAGGCCCAGCAACGATCGTGCACGGTGACTATCGACTTGACAATTGCATCGTGAGTTCTCAAGGAGAAATTCAAGCGGTTCTTGACTGGGAGATCTGCACTCTTGGCGACCCTCTCGCAGACTTAGGTCTTTTGACCGTTTATTGGACGGGGCCAAACGATGAGGCATCTCCGTGGATGTCGCAATACACAACCGTTAAAGGATTTTTGAATCGCAGCGACTTAATCGCACGATACGCAAAAATCACCGGTCGCGATGTTTCAAATATCGAGTTTTATCGAGCCTTCGCATATTGGAAACTTGCATGCATCGTTGAGGGCGTTTACGCAAGATATCTCGGTGGCGCTCTCGGAGAAAAACAGTCAGCCGATCTGGAGCCCTTTAAATTACAGACAGAAGCCGCAGCCAACAGCGCCGAAGAAGCGCTATCTCGTCTAAACTGATTTTTGTAAATGGATAAGCCATACACAATTATTGGTGACTTGCCAGAGATCAATGAGCCGTTGCTCGTGGTGATGATGTCGGGCTGGATCGACACAAGTTCGGCTGCCGCAAACGCAATGGATTCGGTTTCGAAAGAGACGAAAGCCAAGCCAATAATTTCTTTCGATAACGACACTTTTGTCGACTACCGTGCTCGTCGCCCGATCATGGAGTTGCGCGATGGAGTAAATACAAAACTTGTTTGGTCTACGCCAGAAATAGCACTCGGCCAAGACATCAACGGAAAAGATGTACTACTGCTTACCGGTCCTGAGCCTGACACCCGTTGGCATCTTTTTGCTCAGACAATTGCTGACATCAGCGTTGAATTTGGTGTTCGTCGCATGATCGGCATTGGTGCGTACCCGTTTGCCACTCCACATACGCGCGCCGTATATATTTCGTGCACATCACCTGATAAAGATCTCGTGGCAAATCTTCCTTATATAAAAAGTTCTGTGGATGTACCAGCAGGCATGGCCGCGGCAATTGAGCATGCACTATTTGAGCGAAGAATTCAAGCACTCGGATTGTGGGCTCGCGTTCCACATTATGTTGCGTCAATGCCTTACCCTGCTGCGTCGGCTGCACTTCTTGCGGCATTATGCGACTCTGGAGGAATATCAATCGACGTTTCAGCAATGCGCGAACAGGCAACTACCCAACGCGAGCGACTTGATCAATTAATTGCTGGCAACAACGATCATGCACAAATGCTGACACAGCTTGAACAAAGTTTTGACGAACAAATCGCAAATGGCACGACAGAGATTAATTTCGGTGGACCGATTCCAAGTGGCGAAGAGATCGCCGCTGAATTCGAAAAATACTTACGCGAGCACTAAAAACTAGCTAGCACGAGCAAGGCCATGCAACCAAGATTGCACATTCACGCCCAGAGCATTCACGTCGTAGCCGCCCTCTTGCAATACAACAGTCGGCAAACCAAGTGCACCAACTAGTGCACCGCAACGGTCGTACCCGGGCGTCGTCAGAGACAAATCACTGATTGGGTCAGTGATAAAAGTGTCAAGCCCAAGAGAAACGATCAATAACGACGGACCAAACTTTTTGATGCTCTCGCATGCCCGCTCAAGCGACTTGAGGTAAGTGTCATCATCGGTGCGAGCGGCGAGGGGCAAATTAAGCGTTGATCCGAGCCCTTTGCTTGAACCCGTCTCTTCGGCGTAGCCAGTGAAATACGGGTAAGCGCGCACGGGGTCACCATGCAACGAAACAAACTGAACATCATCGCGTTCATAAAAGATTTGCTGTGTGCCGTTGCCGTGGTGATAGTCGACATCCAAAACCGTAACTTTGGTTCCAGTCGTGCTGGCAACATGGTGCGCCGCAATCGCCGCGTTGTTAAAAAAACAATATCCACCGTATAAATCTGTGGTCGCATGATGCCCTGGTGGACGGCACAATCCATAACTATTTTTTTCGCCATCCAAAACAATTTTGGTTGCACTCAATGCAACATCTACCGCGCCTCGCGCCGCCTCGTAGGTGCCAACAGTCAACGGCGTCGTGGTTTCAAAACACCACCAACCTAATTTTCCGTTAATTGATTCTGGTTCAACGCGCAAGCCCATGTTTTCGCGTAAGTTAGCCTTGAAAAACATGTCGGGCACTACTTCGCGAACTTGTTTCACATCTCGCTGATAGTCGGCCCATGCTGTCGACAAAAACTTCAATAAACCTGGATTATGAATATTGGTTATCGGATCAGTGCCCCACGCAGTCGGCGAAACAAATTTGAAGGCATCATCGCCAGCCAAAGTCTCACGAATCTTTTCGGCACGGCCAGTGTGCTCAAACGGCGAGTGCGCAGATGAGCGCTCGATTTCAACTTCTGGATTATGTAACAAATGAGCCGGCGTATATACAACTTTCATCAATGCCTCAAATCTAAATTTCTAGGTTAAGTCCAACGATATTCGTGAACGCTTGAATTCAGCCATCCCTGGTGTCGTGGCAACCGCCTCAATCGCATCCCAAAATTTGACGGCATCGTCTCCACGAGGAATCTTTGAAATCACTGGTCCAAAAAACGTGCTCTCAGATTCAGTGCCTGGTTTAAAGGTGATAATCGGAGCGCCAAGGTCCTTTCCTGCTCGCGCAATTGCCAAGTCGGTCTCGAACCGAATTATCGGCGTATGTGTCTCGTCATCGTAAGCATCAGCCCACCCTGTCGGCAGTGATTCGCTTTGCAATATTTCAGTCAATACTTGATGCGGGTTCGTATCGAAGCCCTTGCGCTGTTTCAAATTGTGAAATGAATTGCCAAAAGCAGTGTAGAACTTTTTGGTGCCGGCGTTTCCTTCGGCCGCACGAGCAGCACTTGCGACGCGCAAAGCCGCAAGACCAAAATTATGGATAACTTTGTGATAGTCGTCGTCAGGCGCATAGCCGCGATCACCATTAACCATCGCTAATGAAACAAACTTCCACGACACTTCATAGTTGCGGATGTCGACAACCTCTGTGACCCAACGCGAAGTCGCCCAAGCCCATGGACAACCGGGATCAAAGAAAAATTCAAGATCTGCCATATTGACAGATTAGACGCTTCAGACGCGCTCAACCTCTTTAAGTTCGTAAGTTTCAATTACATCACCAGGTTTGAGATCTTGGAAGTCGGTCAAACTCAATCCGCACTCAAAACCTTCACGGACTTCGCGCACATCATCTTTGAAGCGACGCAAAGTATTGATATTGCCCTTCCAGATGATTGTGCCATCGCGCAAGAAACGAACTTTTGATCCACGAGTGATTACTCCCGAAGTGACCGAACATCCTGCGACGGCTCCAACCTTTGGCGCCTTGAAAATTTCACGAACTCCGGCTTCACCAGTTACAACTTCAATAAATTCTGGGGCGAGCATTCCCTTCATCGCCTTCTCGACATCTTCAAGAAGTTTGTAGATGATTTCGTAAGTTCGAATCTCTACATTCTCTTTTTCGGCCAATTCACGAATCTTGCGATCAGGACGAACATTGAAGCCAATCAAAGTTGCGTTCGTTGCAGCCGCCAAAGAAATATCGTTTTCGGTTATTGAGCCGACGCCACGGTGAACGAATGCAGCGCGCACATCGTCACGCTCAAGTTTGCGCAAACTCTCGGTTACTGCCTCAAGTGATCCATGCACATCGGCTTTTACGATCACATTAAGTGTTGCAACTTCGCCAGCCTGAATCTGCGTGAAAATATCTTCAAGTTTGACTCCGCGTTGAACACGAGCATCACCGCGCTGGTTCATGGTGCGATATCGCTGCTCACGCGCCGCAGCAACAGTTCGCGCGGTGCGCTCATCTGGCGCTGATCTGAATTCTTCACCCGCACCCGGAACTGCGGACAACCCGAGAACCTGCACCGGTGATGAAGGTCCTGCTTGTTTGACCTGCTCACCGCGATCATTGATCAACGCACGAACCTTGCCCCATGCCGCCCCGGCGACAATCGGGTCGCCAACTTTGAGCAAGCCTTTATCAACCAAAATTGTCACCACTGGCCCACGACCAATGTCAAGTTGCGCCTCAAGAACAACACCCTTGGCACGACCCGTAGGGTTCGCAGTCAGTTCTTCAAGTTCGGCGACAACATTCAATTGGTCAAGCAAGTCGTCGACACCAAGACCGCTTTGGGCCGACATCTCAACCACAATCGTGTCGCCACCCCACGCTTCTGGTGTTAGTTGTTGTTCTGCAAGCCCCGATAGCACGCGCTGAACATCCGCATTTTCTTTGTCTATTTTGTTGAGTGCAACAACAATCGGCACGTCAGCAACTCGAGCGTGATTAATCGCCTCGATTGTTTGTGGCATCACACCATCGTCTGCTGCAACAACCAAGACAACAATGTCAGTGACTCCTGCACCACGAGCACGCATTTTTGTAAAAGCAGCGTGACCAGGTGTATCAATGAAAGTAATTATCTTGCCACTCTTTTCAATTTGATATGCGCCGATGTGTTGGGTAATTCCACCAGCTTCTCCGGAGACAACATTGGCATTGCGAATCTTGTCAAGCAGGGTTGTTTTGCCGTGGTCAACATGGCCCATGATCGTAATAATCGGTGGACGGCTCTCTTGTGCTTCAGGATCGTCGTCGTCTGAGTCATCAAACATTGCCTGCAATTCAAGTTCTTCTTGTTGGCCCGGGTCGACGAGAAGAATCTCAGCACCAATTTCTAGTGCGAAGAGTTCCATTTGTTCGTCAACAAGCGTCATCGTCGCAGTCACCATTTCACCGTGCTCAAGCAAAAAGCGAACAACATCAGCTGGCGTGCGATTTAATTTTGGTGCAAACTCTTGTGAAGAACCACCGCGTTCAATTACAACGATTCCTTCTGGGACAGGACTTGCACTCGGCGTGTAACTTGTCGGCGTCTGCGGAAGTTGCTCTTCAAATTCTTGACGACGCTGACCACGAGTTTTTTTGCGCGGACCACGACGCTGCCCGCCGCCAGGGCCACGACCCGAGGATGGACGACCGCCAGGACCAGTAGGACTACTGCGACCAAGTGCGGTTCCACGACCGCCAGTTGGTGCACCCGGACGGCCACCGACACCAGTAGGTCGACCACCAGGAGCCGCGCGATCAGGAGAAGTACGACCGCCTGAACCAGCAGGACCACGACCAAGTTGTGATGCAGGAATTCGACCAGTGCGAGCGTTCGTTGAAGGAGCAGAACTGCGTGGGGTTGAGCGATTAAACGGTGGACGAGTTACTCCGCCCTCTGGGCGACGCGCAATCGGTGGTGGCGGAATCGGACGCGACGAACCTGGCGGTGGTGGAATCGGTCGCGCACCTGGTGCTGCGGGGCGAGCAGGCTGACCTGGTGCAGTCGGTGCAGTCGGAACTGTTGGAGCAGTCGGCGCTATGCGCGCTGCAGGCACTGGTTGTGCAACGGGACGAACTGGTTCTGGTTGTAACGGTTGAATTTGTCGAACTGGCTGATTCGATGCAGTACTAGTTGTGGCACTAGTTGATCCACTAGTTGATCCTGCTGTCCGATTTGGCTGAGCAGATGAAACTACACGGCTTGTTGAAGTCTCGGTCTCGCCAACTACTACTGGCGCAGTTGTAACGACTGGCTGTTGAACATCAACAGGTGCCGCTTCGACATCGTCAACTTTTTTCGCGTCAGCAACTTTCTTGGCGCCGGCTACCTTCTTGACACCAGCAACTTTTTTTGCGCCAGCAACTTTCTTGACAGCAGCCTTTTTTACTGGTTTCGCTGAAACATCTTCTGGTTGAGTCGGGCGAGTAAGGCCTTCACGATCAGCTCGCGCACGAATTCGATCTGCCTGTGCGTCAATAACCGTTGAGGATGGGCCCTTCACACCGATGCCAAGTTTTCCGCTGAGGTCGATGACTTCAGCGTTTGTCATTCCGAGTTCTTTGGCGATCTCGTGAACGCGTTTGGCTTTTGGCAAGGTGCTTAGCCCTTCGATTCTTCTGTCGACGCACCAGACTGTGCGGCAACTTGTTCTTGACTGAGAATTGATCCGTCGGCTGCATGCCATTCCATTGCGCCAGAATTTGTGTTCGTCTTCCATTCACCTTCGGCATATACCGAATCTGGGGCTGACTCAACAGGACGGCGAACAACGGCGTTACCGTCTGCGGCCACTTCTGACTCACTCTTGATATCGAGGCGAACACCAGTCAGTCGTGCAGCAAGCGTTGCATTTACACCCATCTTGCCGATCGCCAGCGACAATTGAAAGTCAGGCACAATTACATCGGCTTGAGTTTCATCTGCGCTTAGTCGAACTTCAGTAACTTTTGCTGGCGACATTGCTTTGGCTATGAAATCGCGCTTGTCTTCGCTGAACGGGATGATGTCTACTTTTTCTCCACGCAGTTCATTTACGACCATGCGAACTCTTCCACCGCGCGCACCAACACAAGCACCGACAGGGTCAATCGCCTTGTCGTTCGACCACACTGCAATTTTTGTGCGTTGGCCCGGTTCTCGGGCACACGACTTGATTTCGACGATTCGGTCGGCGATCTCAGGAACTTCCATTTCGAATAGTCGCATAATCAAACCTGGGTGCGTGCGACTTACAACAATTTGTGGACCCTTCGGAGTGCGACGCACTTCAACGATGTATGCCTTTAGTCGAGCATTCGGTTCACGTGTTTCTCCGAGCACCTGCTCTGCTTGTGGCAACAATGCTTCGACACGACCCAAATCAAGCAAGGTGTACCGGGTGTCAGTCTTTTGAACTGTTCCTGAGACGATGTCACCTTCGCGATTTGCGTACTCTTCAAATTTGCGTTCGCGTTCAACTTCGCGAATTCTCTGACTCATAACTTGACGGAAAGTAACAGCAGCGATGCGACCGAGCTCGTCTTTCTTCGGGGTGTCATCGCGTTCGTTGATCCACTCACCGTCGTCATTTACGTCGTATGCAGTAAATGTAATATCCATGTTGTCTGGGTTTACCCCGACGATGACTTCTTCTGCCGCACCTGGTCGCTTCTTGTACGCGGTTGCCAGTGCCTCGACTAGAACTTGCAATAGTGCGTCAATAGTGATTCCGCGGTCTGCTGCGAGCATGCGCAGCGCTTCTGACATGTCCATGTTGCTCATGATGCTTTGGCCTCCGTTGTAGTAGCAAATTTCTTCTTTGAGTGGCGAGCTTCTTCTTTCGAAGTCGGCTTCCATTCGAAAACTGTTCGTGCACGATCGATCATCGCGTAATTGATTGCGATTTCGACATCACTTGCATTACGGACAATAATTTCGTGATCGTCCGCGCTAACGAGCAGACCTTGCACGCGGCGCTCGTTGCTATTTTCGAGCGGTGCGGTCAATCGCACACTAATAACCTTGTTTACTTCGCGAATATAGTGCCGCGGCAAACGCAAGTTGCGCTCGAGACCTGGGCTTGTAACTTCAAGTGTGTAGCGACCAGGCACCGGCTCTGAGTGATCGAACTCTTTTGAGATAAGCCGGGTTAGTACGCCAATTTTTTCGAGATCAACGCCAGCAGGTTGGCCATCTTCGCCCTTTAAGCCAGATTTTGTATCTACGACAACTCGCACAACACCGCTGACAAATTCGAGGTCATAGAGGTCAAGGCCGAGATCGCTAACAATCGGCATGACAAGTTCGCTGATGCGAGTGACTATTACATTGCTGCCTGCAATCTCGTTTGAACTCGTCGCCATTAGATTTCTCTCCTTTCTCGTGATATCACTGCTAAATTGCTATCAAATAGCCTTTTTTACTATCAAAAAAGACACCCGATAGAGAACAAAAGGCGTGGGCCTAAACCCACGCCTTCGGTTCAATGAACTTTTAGGTCGCCTTAAGTATAGGGGTACGGAACTAAAGTTTTAGACGGCGCTAATTCACGCGCCGCCAAGTGAGGGCTCGTGATTTTGCGGATGTCAACAATGTTTTTAAGGACATTACGCGATGACCCAGTCGATGCCGAGGTGCCAAGTCATCGTCTTCTGGTTCGAGCAGGGTACATTCGCCGAGCCTCTCCCGGAGGATACACATGGTTGCCTCTGGGATTGCGAACATTGAATCGAGTCGAAACGATCGTTCGCGAAGAAATGGATGCGATCGGCGCTCAAGAAGTGCATTTTCCTGCGATGTTGCCTCGAGAACCGTACGAGATTACTGGTCGGTGGACGGACTATGGCCCGAATTTATTTCGCCTGCAAGATCGACGCGGTGTCGATTATCTACTCGGCCCAACTCACGAAGAAATGTTCACGCTTTTAGTCAAGGATCTTTACAGCAGTTACAAAGATCTACCGCTGTGGTTGTATCAAATTCAAACTAAGTTTCGCGATGAGGCTCGCCCACGCGCAGGTCTGTTGCGTGGTCGCGAATTCTTGATGAAAGATTCATACAGTTTCGATCTGGACGACGAAGGTCTGCAGCGCAGCTACGACGCACATCGCGCCGCATATTTACGCACCTTCGATCGACTGGGCTTGCCCTATGCGGTTGTCTCGGCAATGTCAGGGGCAATGGGTGGGTCGGCTTCTGAAGAGTTCTTGTTTCCGTGTGATTCGGGTGAAGACACATTCGTCAGTTGCACAAAATGCGATTATTCAGCCAACACCGAAGCAGTGCGAGTTGGCGAGCCAGCAAAAATAGACTTCGCTAAATCGCCAGCCGCGGTTGTACACGACACACCAGCAACACCAACGATTGCAACTTTGGTTGATCTGTTCAATATGCGTGCCGACTTGAAACGATCTGATCGACCATGGGTCGCGGCCGACACCCTAAAAAATGTCATCGTCAACTTGCGTTATCCAGATGGCCGCCTTGAGCCGCTCGCAGTTGGTGTGCCCGGGGATCGTGATGTCGATACAAAGCGTCTCGAAGCACAAGTCTCGCCTGCAGAAATAGTTGAATTTACCGAAACAGATTTTGCTGCCAATAAAAATCTTGTCAAGGGCTACATCGGGCCGCAGTCGCTGGGTTTAAAAAGTGCCAGCGGCATCAAATATTTACTTGATCGCAGTATCGCCATTGGCAGCGAATGGATCACTGGCGCCAATGCGCCAGGCCGACATGTTGCCGGTCTTGTTTACGGTCGTGACTTCACTAGCGACGGAGTGATCGATGCCGCTGATGTTCGAGATGGTGATGCGTGTCCAAAATGCAACGCAAAGTTAGGAATTCGACGCGGCATTGAGATTGGTCACGTGTTTCAACTTGGGCGCAAATACGCCGAAGCGCTCGGGCTCACAGTGCTTGACCAAAACGGAAAGTCACAAGTCGTCACAATGGGTTCATACGGCATCGGAGTCTCGCGCGCAGTAGCAGCAATCGCCGAAGCAAACCACGATGAAATTGGATTGAAGTGGCCGTCTGCCGTCTCGCCTACTGATGTGCACATTGTTGTTGCAGGCAAACCTGGTGACGAAACCTCAACTGTTGGCGAAGCACTCGCAACTGCTCTGCATAATCAAAATATGACCGTGTTACTTGATGATCGCAAAGGCGTGTCACCAGGTGTCAAATTTAAAGACGCAGAACTTATTGGCACCCCACGAATAGTGATTGCTGGTCGTGGTGTTGCAACAGGGGTCGTCGAAGTTCGCAATCGCCGTGCCGGAACTTCTGGTGATGTCGCAATTGCTGATGCTGCGAGTCACATTGTTGCAATGCCGATAAAATAACTAAGCGTGCAAAGAAAATGACTGCAATTCTTAATCCTGCAATAAAGCACTACGAGTGGGGTGACATCGTCGCGTTGCCCGACCTATTGGGTTTGCCGCGCGACAATCAACCATGGGCTGAACTTTGGTTCGGCACACATCCAGACGGGCCATCAACTTTAAAAACCGGCAACGGTGTCGCGCCGTTAAAAAACATCACTGGTGATCTTTCATTCTTATTGAAACTAATTGCAGTCGCTAAACCATTGTCGTTGCAAACTCATCCGAATACTGCTCAGGCACTCGCTGGTTTCGACCGTGAGAACAGTCTTGGCATCAATCGCACGGCAACAAATCGCATCTATAAAGATGAGGCTGCCAAGCCAGAATTGCTCTGCGCAATTTCTGAATTTAAAATGCTCTGCGGTTTTGCGCCCGTAGGTGAGTCGCTTGCACGCGCCGACCAAAACGGCTGGCACGAACTAGCCGAACAATTACAATCAAACGGATTAGAGGCAACCGTGCGATGGGCGCTCAAGAAAACATCGCATCAGGACCTTCAGAATCTGCCACAACATTTGCACGCTCTTGCCTCGTTGTATCCAAATAGTGGTGGTGTCATCGTTGCAATATTGATGAATCATGTTGTATTGAAACCTGGTGACGCCATTTATCTTGAGCCTGGCAACGTTCATTCGTACTTAGGTGGCATGGCTGTCGAAGTAATGACGAGTAGCGACAATGTTATGCGTGCTGCGTTTACGACCAAGCACATTGACATTGACGAATTTTTTGCAACCGCGAGTTTTAATCCTGAAACACCAAGATCTGTCACACCGCCAGAGAGTTCTAACATCGTTTCGGCATTTAAAATTCCAAGTGCTCCATTCAGCGTCGAGCGTTTGCATGTAACCAACGACATATCTGTTAGCGCCGAACACGACGCAGAGATATATCTATGCGTTCAGGGGCGGGCTGGAGAATTGCGACAGGGTCAAGCTTGCGTGTTGCGTCGTGGTGAAAATTTGAATCTCACCGGGCCGTCAATTGTTTTTCGAGTCTGGGGAGATCCGACTAACTAATGTCTCAAAGAAGCAATAAACGACGGTTACCTCAAAGGCTTATCTTGATTGCAGTTGCTTTTGCAGTCTCTCTTGGCGCCGGTAGCAGCACGCCATTTACTGTCGGCACGAGCCCTTCACTATTAATTCTCGGAGACAGCATCACCTGGGGCTCTGACTATTTCGCCAAGGCTCAAAAATTAGTTGCCGGTGATGGACAGTGGGCAAACGTTGTTGTTGACGGACAATATTCGCGCCGAGTTGCATTTCCGACGCCGAACACCTCAATTCGTATGTCAGGGGTTAAAACTTATTTGAAACTCAAAGCGGCAGGGCTTAACCCAGACGCAGTAATTGTCGCACTCGGCAGCAACGATGTTGCGCTCGAGACAAAAGCTGAAACTTACGAAAAAGTGATCCGTGATTTAATGAACACGATAGGCAATGTGCCTGTCACTTGGCTGACTGTTAATCGAAGAGATACCAAGGCGATCTTTGCAAGAAGTGTTGTTTTCAATAGCGTGCTCGTGAAACTCACCGCCGAATATCCAAATTTGGTTCTCTCAGATTGGTCTTCAATGATCAACGCCAATCTAAAATTGATGTCTTGGGATAAAGTCCATCTCACGCCAACTGGTTATGCGGTGCGTGCTAAGTCATACCAGTCGCTCGCACGAGATTCATATGAGCGATATTGGATTGCCACTGCGCCGAC
>CAMCZA010000043.1 GCA_945885515.1 Ferrithrix thermotolerans DSM 19514
CCGCCAACGCACATCGACTCAAGACCGAAGCGCTTATCTGTGTGTTGCAAGCCGTTGATCAAAGTTGTCATGATTCGTGCACCGGTCATACCAAATGGGTGACCGAGCGCAATTGCTCCGCCGTGGATATTCAATTTCTCCATCGGAATGCCCAAATGTTTTGCCGACGGAATAACTTGTGCCGCAAACGCCTCGTTGATTTCGACAAGATCAATTTGATCGATCGTCATACCAGCACGCTTAAGTGCTTGACGGCAGGCTTCAATTGGTCCGAGTCCCATGATTTCTGGATTCAATCCTGAAACACCGGACGAAACGATTCGCGCCAACGGCTTTAACCCAAGTTGTTTGGCTTTTGTATCGCTCATCACGATCACTGCTGCAGCACCATCATTTAACGGGCAAGCATTGCCTGCAGTAATTTCACCGTCTGGGCGAAACACCGGCTTCAAGCCTGCGAGTGCTTCTGCAGTTGTACCTGCGCGCGGGCCGTCATCTTTTGAGATGACCGTTCCGTTTGGCAAAGTCAGCGGAGAAATTTCTCGCTCAAAGAAACCGTTTTCTTGGTTAGCAACTGCGCGTTGCTGACTTCGCGCACCAAATGCATCCATTTCAAGACGCGTTACGCCTTCAAGTTCACGAACATTTTCGGCGGTTTGTCCCATTGCGATGTACATGTCGGCAAGACCCGATGCGGCCGACCAAACTCCTTGACCTCCTGCTGCGCGAGACTTTGTTCGCTCACCAGATGGTTTAAAGATTGCGTTCGGTGCAATGTCGCTTGCACCAGATGCGTATCGACTGACTGTTTCGACACCAGCAGCAATAAAGCAATCGCCTTCGCCGGCTTTGATCGCATGTGCTGCCATGCGAATTGTCTGCAAACTCGAAGAGCAATAGCGATTAACAGTTACACCCGGAACATTGTCAAGACCCGCTAGCACTGCAACTACGCGAGCAATATTGAAACCGGCTTCACCAGCAGGTTGACCGCAACCCATCATCAAGTCTTCAACGTCGTCGGCTTTAAGTTGTGGCACTTTTGCCATCAATGCCCGAACAATTTGTGCAGACATATCATCTGGACGAAGTTCTGTAAGTGTGCCCTTATTGGCTCGACCGATTGGGCTTCGTGCTGTTGCGACAATGACTGCTTCTGTCATGACTTCTCCTTGTTGAGTTTGACTATTCGTTAAGCATGGCTTTTCGCCACACTTATCGTTGCAAAACCCTAGCCGTTTTGACCGTGTTTCGCGATAGCG
The DNA here is from genome assembly GCA_945885515.1 of Ferrithrix thermotolerans DSM 19514. GTDB lineage: Bacteria > Actinomycetota > Acidimicrobiia > Acidimicrobiales > Ilumatobacteraceae > BACL27. Next base: position 1,263 of record CAMCZA010000043.1, read on the forward strand.
AAAGTAGAAACAGAATAGCCCGAGTGGGGTTGGTTGGTGCTGTCGTTCTAGTCTCTTGGGATGCAGTTGTTTGATGTTGGGCTAGACGAAATTGACCTTTCAGCAAAAGAGTTTTGGGACGCACCGCGGGACTACCGCGAATCGGCGTTCGCAAAATTGCGCAACGAAGCCCCGATCAAATTTTTTGAAGAAATGGATTTTGTATTCGTCCCCAAAGGTCCCGGATATTTTGCGCTCACACGACACGACGACATCTGGCATGCAAGTCGAAATCCTCAACTGTTTTGCAGTGGCAAAGGCTCGAATATTGCCGACCTCTCCCCTGAATTGAACGAGTTTTTCGGTTCAATGATCGGAATGGACGACCCGAAGCATTTTCGCTTGCGGTCAATTGTCTCCAAAGGTTTTACTCCACGTGAAATCGCGCGAATTGAGGAGTATGTCAAGATCAAGGCTCGAACGATTATTGACAGGGTGCTTGATGAATTCAGCGATCAAGAATTCGACTTTGTCGACGCGATTGCTGGAAAGTTTCCACTGCAAATTATTTGCGAGATGATGGGGATCCCCGAATCTGACGAGCGGCAGATTTTTAATTGGACGAACACAATTCTTGGTGCAGGAGATCCTGACTTTTCTGGATCAATTGAGGGTCTGATTGAAGCCGGAATCGGGATGTTCACCTACGCCCAAGCACTCGGCGAGGCTCGACTTGCGAACCCAACCGATGATTTGACGAGCGTGATGATGCACGCGGTTGTTGACGGCGAAAGACTTTCATCGCAAGAGTTCGGCAGTTTTTTTATTCTGTTGGTGGTTGCCGGCAACGAAACGACGAGAAATGCAATTACACATGGAATGCTTGCGCTCAACGAGAACCCAGATCAACGCGCGAAGTGGTTCGGCGATTTCGAGACGCACACGAAAACTGCTGTCGAAGAAATTGTGCGATGGGCAACACCAGTGATGCATTTTCGCCGAACGGCAACTCAGGACACCGAGATCAATGGAACCCCGATCAAACAAAATCAAAAAGTTGTGCTGTTCTATAACTCTGGCAATCGTGATGAGCGAGTCTTTGCTGATCCATTTAAGTTCGACATAACCCGAACCGCTCAGCCCTCGCAGATTGGTTTTGGTGCGGGCGGTCCACACTTTTGCCTGGGCGCGAATCTTGCACGACGCGAAATCGCCGTAATGTTTGACGAAATCCGCCGACGGGTGCCGAACCTAAGGATTACAGGCGAACCTGCTTATCTGCAGAGCAACTTCATAAACGGAGTTAAGCGCGTCAATTGTCGGATTAACTAACTAGCTAAGCCGGCTCGTGTAAAGCCGTTGGAGTATGAGCAAGTGACAATGGCCCGTGATTGATTCTGGGCAAAACATAGCGGGCAAATAAATCGCATTCGCTAAGGTGCGGGTAGCCAGACAAAATGAACGCCGAAACACCGGCATCGGCTAGTTCGTTTAATTTCGCAGTGACTTGATCTGGGTCGCCGACAATTGCGATACCCGCACCACTTCGAGCACGACCGACGCCAGTCCACAGATTTTGTTCGATGTATCCCTCATCATCAGACTCAGATCGAAGTTCGCTTTGACGATTGACACCCGTTGAAGTTGCATCTAAAGATCGGGCTCGAATTGCATCACCGATTACTGGGTCTAAGCGCGACAACAATCGCCGAGCAGCCTCACGGGCTTCGCGCTCGGTTTCGCGCACGATGACATGACTGCGCCAACCAAAACTTAATCTTCGACCGAATTGTTTGGCTCGCATTTGTAAGTCAACGATCACATTCGAAACCTTGGCTGTCGTATCTGGCCACATTAAATAAACATCGGCACTAGCCGCCGCGCAGTCTCGAGCCGCTTCTGAGAGTCCTCCAAAATATATAGGGGGACATCCATTACCTTGTAGCGCGATTCGTGGAGGATCAATATGCAGTTGCAAGAACTCGCCCTCAAGATCTATCGCTCGCCCCTCTAACAACTCTCCGAGTGCATACAGATACTCGGTAGTGCGCCGATATCGCGCCTCACTAGACAATTGTTCACCGGGCATTTCAGATGAAATTGCGTTGACAACAAGTCGAGAATTGGAGATTTGTTGCAATGTCGCAACTTGTCTGGCGAGTTGAGGTAGAACTAGTTCGCCAAGTCGAACGGCAAGCAATAGCCGAATGTCTTTTGTAAGCGTGGCGATACCCGCTGCAAAAGCTGTGGCATCAATGCCAAGACTGTACCCAGAAGGCAAAAGCACATTGTCAAAACCGTTAATTTCGGCGTGACGCACGATGTCTGCGCAGTGTGACCACGAAGATTGCAGATCATCATCTGGCACGCCAAGAAATTCGTAGTCGTCGTCACAAAGCGCAGAGAACCACGCAATCTCTATGGACTGGCGATTATTAGCCACCCGCTGAATTTAGATGATTACGAACAACCGCTAGATGTGCCGCAGTCTCCACAGACATAGCAGGCGCCAGCGCGTTGCATATTTGCCGAACCACATGTTGAACAGATCATGCCAGTTGCTTTTTGTTTTTTCACTACTTTTGCTGGTGGCGCAGAATAAGCGCCAGCATCAATTTGAGCAACTAACTCGCTCGCCGATGGAATTGTTTTTGGATCGGCAAAAACATCTGTGCCCTGCATGGTCTGGGTGATTGATTCTTCGACACCTGGAAGCGTTGGTTGCATTCGCTCTTCACGAGTGAATACTCCAAGTTCGGCGCGTTCATCGGTTGTTAGATATTCAACAGCAAGTCGACGGAATAGATAGTCGACAATCGATGAAGCCATGCGAATATCTGGATCATCGGTCATGCCTGCTGGCTCGAAACGCGTGTTGACGAATGCTTCGATGAATGCCCGCAGAGGCACACCGTATTGCAAACCATACGAGATGCTCTTAGCAAAAGCGTCCATGATGCCAGCAAGAGTTGAACCTTGTTTAGAAACTGTCAAGAAAACTTCGCCCGGTCGACCATCTGCATATTCGCCGATCGTGGCAAAGCCTTTGCAATCTGCAACCCTGAACTCAAAAGTTCGACCACGACGAGATCGTGGCAATTTCTGACGGACTGGTTGGTGGACGACTCGTTCAACGATGCGCTCGATAACTTGCGACGCCGAATTTGCGGCAGCGTCGGCATCTTGAGTGCCGGTCTCACTATCTTTTTTGGCAGTTGAAAGCGGCTGACCAACTTTGCAGTTGTCACGGTAAACGGCAACTGCTTTGATTCCAAGCTCCCATGAAAGCATGTGTAACGATTCAATGTCTTCAATCGATGCTTCTTGTGGCATGTTTACGGTCTTTGAAATCGCGCCAGACAAGAACGGTTGAGCCGCGCCCATCATTCGCACATGGCCTTCATAGTGAATCGTATTGTCGCCCATTGAGCAAGCAAATACCGGCAAGTGTTCTGACTTTAAGTCTGGTGAACCAACGATTGTTTTGTTCTCGTCAATGTAAGCAATTATTCGCTCGACAACTGGACCCTCGTAGCCAAGTTGCTTTAGCGCACGCGGCACAGTCTGATTAACAATCGTCATGTTGCCACCGCCGACAAGTTTCTTGAACTTAACCAAACCAAGATCTGGTTCGATTCCGGTTGTGTCGCAGTCCATCATTAAACCGATCGTGCCAGTTGGTGCAAGCACCGACGCCTGACTATTGCGCACTCCGAATTCTTCACCGTCGCGAACTGCGCAATCCCATGATGCGGTTGCCGCATCTACAAGATCTTGCTGAACGACATCAATGTTGTCGATTTCTTTATTGGCATCGCGGTGCATTCGCAAAACGTTGAGCATGTAACGCTCGTTGGCGGAGTAGCCAGCAAACGGACCCATACGGCTTGCAGTGCGAGCACTTGTCGCATAGGCATGACCGGTCATCAACGATGTCAGCGCTGCCGCCCAGGCACGACCACCAGTCGAGTCATATGGCATGCCAAGTGCCATTAACAGCGCACCAAGATTTGCGTACCCTAAACCGAGTTGACGAAACAACCTGCTATTTTCGGCGATCTTTTCTGTTGGGTAATCTGCGTTGCCAACGAGAATTTCTTGGGCGGTGAACATAATCTCAATCGTGTGGCTATAGGCCGCGACATCAAAGTGATCGTTGTCGTCGAGATACTTAAGCAAATTGATTGACGCCAAGTTACAAGCCGAGTTATCAATGTGCATGTATTCGCTGCATGGATTTGAACCATTGATTCGTCCTGCTGCGTGTGCAGTGTGCCATTTATTAATCGTCGTATCAAATTGCAAACCGGGGTCGGCGCACTCCCATGATGCCGTGGCAATTTGTCGCCACAAGTCACGAGCGCGAACAGTTCGCACAACGCGACCATCTTTAACTGCAGTGAGGTTCCAGTCGGCGTCATCTTTGACTGCGTTCATGAACTCATCTGTGACTCGAACCGAGTTGTTGGCATTTTGATATTGCACCGAGAAAGAGTCAATGCCATCAAGATCCATGTCGAACCCTGCGTCACGAAGTGCACGAGCCTTTTTTTCTTCGCGCGACTTGCACCAAATGAATTCTTCAATGTCTGGGTGATCCACATTAAGGATCACCATTTTTGCTGCACGACGAGTTTTGCCGCCGGACTTAATTGTTCCGGCTGATGAGTCTGCGCCACGCATAAAGCTCACTGGGCCTGATGCCGTGCCGCCACCTTTTAGATGTTCTGCACTGCTGCGAATATTCGACAAGTTGATTCCTGAGCCGGAACCACCTTTGAAGATCGTTCCCTCTTCTTTGTACCAATTCAAGATTGCATCCATCGTGTCGTCAACCGCCAAAATAAAGCAGGCGCTCGCCTGCTGTGGCACACCTTCTACACCGATGTTGAACCACACCGGGGAGTTGAACGCTGCTCGTTGCGTTACCAAAATATATTTCAATTCATCACGAAAAGAATCTGCTTCTGCTTGGTCGATAAAATATCCGCACTCTGATCCCCACTTGGTGATTGTGTCCGCAACACGATCAATCACTTGGCGCATCGAGTTCTCTCGTTCTGGTGTGCCAGGAGTGCCTCTAAAGTATTTTTGTGAAACGATGTTCGTCGAATTCAATGACCACGTAGTTGGAAACTCAACACCGAGTTGTTCGAACGCAACAGTGCCGTCCTTCCAGTTTTTGATCTGAGCGTCGCGGCGCTCCCATGTCACTTGGTCATACGGGTGAACGCCAGGTGACGTGAAGTGACGGCCGATTCCGATTGACAAACGCTCTGGAGCAAGAGACATATTAAGTACCAAATTCTTTCTTGTTAGTTTGAATATTTTCAGGTCATTGAATAATCGTCTTGTAGGACCAGCACCACTAGATATAGTGTTGCTAACCCCCAAAAACAGACTTTTCTACAACTTGTAGTATTGATTACAGCATTGTTATTTGTCTTTGTCAATCATTTAGAAGGCTTATTTAACGCCACTTCGTGAGATCATCTTGAACGTAATATTCAGCATACGGACACCCTCCTGTGGATTGGAAGTGGATAGCCGTGTGAATTAGGGGTTACTTCTGGGGATTACCTGTGTTTAACTACCTGCTTATGAAAATCCTGTAACTTTTGCGACTATTTGCCTTTATTTATGCGGATTTTCTAGATGCGAGCCACATCTACGGGGATTCCGTTGAGGACACTCGTTCCGGACAACGGATCGAGCACTTCTTCATCTGTCAAAATGTTTGAGTTGACACCGGCGCGCATTGACGCAACTTTTGTGTTCGTACCGTGCATCGAGTGACCCCAACCATGCGGCAAACTCACTACTCCGCTGCGAATTAATTCTGTAATTTCAACAGGTGCATCGACGCTGCCTACTCGACTGCTGACACGAACTTTGGAACCCTGAGTTATTCCAAGACGCACTGCATCGTTTGGATGCATTTGCAAAGTGCAACGCTCTTTACCTTTAACAAGTACTTCAATATTGTGTAACCACGAATTATTCGATCGCAAATCGCGACGACCGACCAGACTCAATTGTGCTGAATCGATTTTTGAGGAGCATAAAGCTTCTAGTCGTTGCAGGTCGTCTACTAGTTGTGGTGCGGCGAGTTCAATTTTGCCAGATTGTGTTCGCAAGATATTTGGCAAGCGAGGTTCAAGCGCACCAAAATCAATGCCATGCGGTGATGCAATTAATTTGTCGAGCGTGATCCCATCTGCAACTGCGCCGAAGCCGTCACCAAACGGACCAATTCGTAACATCAAGTCGAGAATTCGATCTGGCCCACGCCGACCAGAACTAGAAAGTTGATCCAACAGTTGTTCGCAGTCGCGACCAAAAATATTTGATGAAGAATCTTTGGTCACACTTTCAAGCAACGCTTTTATCGTCAGAGAATCGATCGCTGACGGAGGCGCGTCTACGCCAAGACCTGACACAATGGCCGAAATTTTTGCAAGAATTTCCCATTCGTCCGGCTCGTTTTCGGCTCTCGGCAGAATTGGTTCGCTGTAGTTGGCAACATTTCGCACGGCAAAAGTCAGAAGTGCGAGGTCATAGTGGCTGCGTTGCAACGACGACGGCGCCGGCAAAATAACATCCGCAAATTTTGAAGTCTCATTTAAATAAATGTCGACGCTGAGCACGAACTCGAGATCAGCAAAAGCCTTCGCAAGCCGCTCGCCGTTTGGCGTCGACAAAATTGGGTTACCGCCGACCACAACCATCGCTCGCACCTGACCATCCCCCGGGGTCAAGATTTCTTCGGCCATCGCGGATGCTGGGTATTCACCAAGTGCTTCTGGGTGCTTGCTGACCCGCGAGTGCCCGCGCCCCGTGCGGAACCCTTTGCCCGAGCCGCCTGCGCCTCTAGTGTTGCCGCTTCCTGCAACCGGCAGTGGAAACATTGCGCCGCCAACTCTGTCTAGATTGCCCGTGAAAATATTTACAACATCAACGAGCCATGACGCTGTGGTGCCGAACGCAGTTGTTGTTGTGCCAATCCGACCGTAAACAGCCGATGAACTCGCCTCGCGTAACTCGCGAGCGATACGACGAATCGTTTGCGCATCAATGCCTGTTGTGGGGGCGACTGCTTCTGGAGTAAACGGCATTAATGCTTGCACAACTTCGTCAACACCGTTAAGAAATGACCCGAGTCGTTGGTGCATCAGTTCGAGGCCGTCTTGTGCAACCGTGTTGGCAATCGCTGCCAGCAACAACGCATCGGTCCCTGGACGAATTGCGACCCACTCGTCTGCTTGCTGAGCGGTGCGACTTTTGCGTGGGTCTACAACCACAATTTTTCCGCCTCGCGCTTGCAACCCCTCAAGTCGGCCCGGAAAATCTGGCGCAGTGCACAGGCTTCCGTTTGACGCATATGGGTTGGCGCCCAAAATCAAAAGGTACTGAGTGCGGTCTAAGTCCGGTACCGCAACCGTGCTCGCCGAACCAAACAAAAACCCCGAAGCAACCTGTTTTGGGATCTGGTCAACCGTTGACGCGCTGTACCTCTGGCGCGAGCCAATTGATTTCAATAACACACTATTAAATGTCATTGACGACAAATTATGGGCGCCTGGGTTTCCTAAATATGTGCCTATTGCTTGGCGGCCATGTCTTTGAATCACGCCGTTCAAGCCGGCATCAACAGCGGCCCAGGCTTCATCCCATGTTGCTTGCACATGAACACCGTTGCGTTTAATTAGTGGATGACGCAAACGGTCAGGGTCATAATGCAACTGCTTAAGCGTGCTTCCTTTTGGACAAATAAATCCCTTTGAAAAAACGTCCTGCATATCGCCGCGAATGTGTGTGACCTCGTTATCACGAACAGTTATTGCTAGACCACAACCAGCCTCACAAAGTGGACAGGTTCGAAATGCGACTCGATCGTTTGTCATCTCTTAAATCTTAGGCATCTGGCATCTGGCACTTCTCAATTCGGGGGCGAACAGTCAACCCTTGCAGGTAAATCTGAATCTCGTTTCAAATAGGCTGAGCGTCGTGCGTCGTTTGCTACCAAGTTATGAATCTTTAGTTGATTTACACGAGGCGTACGGCGTAACTCGCCGTAGACATGAATCTGGTCGACCGACAATCGGCTTGTGCATGGTGATGAGTATTGACGGCTCAACAGTGGTTGAAGGCAGATCTACTTTGCTGTCAAACCCCACAGATCGTGATGTCATTGTTGCTTTGCGGGCGGCGGCCGACACGATCGTGGTTGGCGCGGGCACGATTCGCGAGCAAATGTACACACCGCCGAGCAAACCAGGCTTGCGGGTTGGCGTCGTGACGCGAACCGCGAACCTTGATTTTGCGTCGCCGTTGTTCACTAGTGGCTCAGGGTTTTTGATAATGCCACAAGACGCAAAAAAACCAGACTGCGACTTTGCAATTGAAATTATTCGAGCAGGTCAAGGCAGCGTTGACCTGCACGCAGCAATGGCGCAACTACCTGGAAACTTTGTACAACTTGAAGGTGGCCCGATGCTCAACGCTTCAATGTTTGACGCCAACCTTGTCGACGAAATAAATTTGACGATCAGCCCAATGGTTACTGGTGCAGATAGCCCGCGACTTTCAAACGGAGCCCCTGCGCTGCATCGCGACTATCAAGTAGCCCACATTCTTGAGCACGACGGCTTTCTCTTTATTCGCTATGTGAGAAAAACTAGCTAGATTCTTTTTCAAGAAGTGCAAGTTCGCGGCGAAAGTCGGCGGCGGCGTCGAAGTTCTTATAAACACTGGCGAACCTCATATATGTCACCTCGTCAATGCTGCGTAGTTGATTTAGCACGGCGTGACCAACCTGATTGCTGGTTACTTCGTCGCCAGTTAATCGCATGTCGTCTTCAACTCGCGCCGCAATTTCGAGCAAAACCGAATCTTCAACTGGTCGACCCTTGGCCGCCGACTGCAGACCACTGATAATTTTGGCACGATCAAAAAGTTGTTTGTCGCCCGTGCGCTTAACAACATATAGCGGGACTTCTTCGAGACGCTCGTAGGTTGTGAAGCGATAACCGCACTTCAAACACGAGCGACGGCGACGAATTGAGCTGCCTTCTTCTGAAACGCGCGAGTCAATAACCTTGGTGTCTTCACAGTTGCAACTAACGCATTTCACCTGAGCAATATTACTCAGACTTTGCAAAACAGAAATTATGGAATTTGGATCTTTTGACCAGGCGTGACAGTCCCGCCGTTGAGCAACACCATTTGGTCGACGAGCTGAGTGACATTGGCGTATGGGTCGACACGCTGGGCGATTGTCCACATCGTGTCGGTAGGCAGTGCAATCACGAATCGTGCAGCGCTAAGACTAGTTAAAGCACCTTGATCGGCTGCGGCCGATGTATCTGAGATCACAAAACTCAGACCGACTGCAAAGGCAACGAACATCAGTGCGACGACCATGCGCCGAAGAATGTATGTGCCAGTTGAGTGAGGTCTAACTCGAAAACTGGTTGCATAAGACTTGATTGCGATTGACATATTGCCTCTTTCGGTTCGGTTTTAATCGGGGTTGATCTTCAAAACGCTTGATATCCACCATAGCGAACGGGTGTTCGTAGTTACAGCATATCTACGAACAAATGTTCTCCGAACAGGTGTTTGACTTTAGGGGCGAACGGGCGTACGCTCTAGAGATGAGCCAAAACACCGAACCAACGCCTATTTCATCAGCTTTATCCCAGGCGAAGACAAATACTTTGACCGACCGCCAGCGCGGCATTCTTGACTTCATCGTCGTCAATATGCGTGAACGCGGATACCCACCATCCGTTCGTGAAATTGGCGAAGCAGTCGGTCTGAGCTCGTCAGCCACGGTGCACAACCACTTGGCTGCCCTTCAAAAACTCGGATACTTGCGCCGCGACCCGACAAAGCCTCGAGCAATTGAAGTTCGCTACGAGGCGTCGAGTGGCGTGGCAATGGAGCACCGCCCAACAAAGCATGTGCCACTTGTTGGCGATGTTGCTGCAGGTGTAAATGTTTTGGCCCAAGAAAATGTTGAAGAACTTGTTCCACTGCCGATGGATTTCACTGGTGATGGCGAATTGTTTATGTTGCGCGTACGTGGTGACTCAATGATTGAAGCCGGCATCTTGAACGGCGACTTTGTTGTTTGCAATTCGCAAGCCACGGCCAACAACGGCGACATCGTGATCGCTGGTATACCCGGTGACGAAGCCACGATAAAAACATTTACGCGCAGCGGCAATCGCGTTACTTTGACACCGTCTAATTCGTCAATGCAGCCAATGGTCTTTGAAAACGGCGAAGTAACGATCTACGGAAAGTTAGTCACCGTCTTACGCCGTTTGTAACAAAACCAATTCTGGGATATTCTGCCCAAGTGCAAGCGATTGACCCTGATAAGTTAAAACTTTTTTCATTCTTGCTGTTCACCAAACTTGAAGGCGCTGTTACTTCAGCGATGGTGCATCTGGGTGATCATTTAGGCATCTACCGCGCAATGGCTAATGAAGATGCGCCAGTTACAACAGCACAACTTGCGCACTTGACACAATTAAACGAACGATGGATACGCGAATGGGCTTACAACCAAGCCGCGGCAAAAATTATCTCAACGATCAATAACCCATCTAAATCGCCGGCGATTGACGATGACACTTTCTTTTTATCTCCAGAGCAGACTGCTGTGCTGGCATTAGATAAGCATCCGGCATTCGGAATGGGAATGTTTCACGGTCTTCCACAAACTATGGAATCGCTAAATCAACTGCCGGAAAGTTTTCGCACAGGAATCGGTCACAACTATGACAGCAAAGGCTCACAAGGTGCGGTTTCAATCGAGCGCAACTTTGAACCGTGGTCGAACGCAAATTTGATCTCGGCAGTTCTGCCAAAACTAGACGGAGTAACTCAAGCACTAAGCGCCGGCACAAAAGTTGCCGATGTCGGTTGCGGTGCCGGTGGCGCGGTATTGCTGATGGGCAAAGAGTTTCC
>CAMCZA010000044.1 GCA_945885515.1 Ferrithrix thermotolerans DSM 19514
TGACAAATTCGCAACAGAATATGGAAGTCAAAACTCACTATTAAAACATTGGGGAATTACATCAGATACCTTGGTAGGTGCAATGATGAAAAAACTCGGAGGTTAGTTGTGGTGTTTACATCAGATGAAGATCTCGCAATTGCAAATGAGTATTCGGATCTCGGTTACATAATAAGACCGAATGCCGATAAAAACGCCTACAAATGGATTCAGCAAAGCACAGCAAGTGTTGCTGCAAATGCCCTGGATATTGGCCAACCAACTGACGACGAAAAATTTTTGAATGAAATTCACAACCTAGTTAAGCCATCGGCGCTTAATGATTTTAGGTTGAAAGTCATTCAAGGATTAAACGCACTACCAGAATTTCGTTTAATGTATTTTCGTCTAGCAAAACCCTATTTAGAGGCAATTGTCGGCAACGAACTAGCAATGCAACAGCGCATCAATCTGAGTATTCAAATGCCAAATGACTCGAGTTCGTTATTGCCAGTGCATGCCGACACCTGGTCTGGTGACTCACCATTTGAAGTTGTGGTTTGGCTGCCGCTAGTTAATTGTTTTGGTTCTAAGGCGATGTATTTATTGCCACCAACTGAGTCTGCAAAGTTTTCGGATGATTTCAGTGCGCGGGGTGGAAGCAGTAGCGAGTCAATTTTTGAATCAATTAAAGATGAGGTCAAGTGGCTCGAAGTTAAAAGTGGTCAAGTACTTGTATTTGATCAATCGCTACCACATGGCAATCGACTAAATAACGAAAGCGAAACTCGTTGGTCAATGAACTGTCGTTTCAAGGGAGTTTTTACTCCTTATGGTGATAAAAAACCAGGTGAATTTTTTGAGCCGATTACTTTGCGCCCTGCATCTAAGCGTGGGATGTCGTATACATTGCCAAAGATCTCATGAACAAACTTCGCGGATATATTTTCGCTCGTCCATTTATGGGTGAGCGAGCGCCCCAGCATGTTCAGAACATTATTCTCAGGGATTACTGCAATAAGAAAGGCTTCGAGTTACTGCTTGCGGCAACCGAATATGCGATGCCAGACTCATCCATGATTTTAGAATCGGTGTTAGACGACTTAGATAGTGTTGACGGAATCGTGTTTTATAGCCTGTACCAACTGCCAACTTCAACAACACAACGGCAATCTGTTTATTCGCGCGTGCTTGCGTCAGGAAAGTCCCTGCATTTTGCCGTTGAGGGTATGTCGATTGCAAAACAAGACGATGTTGATTCTGTAGAGCAATGTCTATTAGTCAAGGCAACACTTGATAATTGCGCTTCTGAAGTTGAAGTTTAAACAATGGGTGTCTGGCGTGAATTCGTAACACCACTACACAAGTCAACGAAGCGTGATTATCTTGCACGAATGAACGACGACAAAGTTCATTGCATGCTTAAGGCCAAAGAATACGGTGCAGATTATTGGGATGGTGATCGCCGTTATGGATACGGGGGATACAAATATCGGGCAGGCTATTGGACACCTGTGGCGCAAAGTTTGATCAAAACTTACAACTTGAAACCAGGTTCGAAAGTTTTAGATTTGGGATGTGGAAAAGGTTTCTTGCTGCACGAACTTTTATTGATTGAGCCACAACTGCAAGTAGTCGGTACCGATATTTCAGGGCATGGTCTTAGTCAGACGACAGATCTTGTGAAGCCCCATGTACAAATTCACGATGCACGAGGCGAATTTGAATGGAAAGACAAAGAGTTTGATTTAGTAATTTCTCTGACATTGCTACACAATTTGCGGGCTTTTGATCTAGAGAACTGTCTTCGTCAGATTCAACGCATTGGTAAGTCTCACTATGTGACATCAGAAAGTTACCGAAACGAACTCGAGCAATTTAATCTGCAATGTTGGGCGTTGACTTGTGAGACTTTCTTTGATTTTAATGAGTGGTTGTGGATGTTTGAGAAGACTGGTTATACGGGCGACTACGAATTTATATACTTCGAGTAGGCAATGTTCATATTAATAACCGATAAGTCGGGTCGTATTCTGGTCGATCATGTTGTGTCTACTAGAAGATCGTCCAAAAACTTGCTGGGTCTGCCTCAAATTGAAGATAACTCTTCTGAGGCAAAATTGGATCAGTGGCTCAAAGCCAGTTCGCTAAAAAAAACTTCCCAAGCAGATCGGTTTAGTCTTCGAACAAGCACAGACACTTCGAATACCGAGTATTTGACTTTTTCTGCCGAGTCTCAAGGCGCAAAAACTTCTTCATATGAATGGATTGCTGTTGAGTCATTGTGGCACCGCGAAATTGACAACTCAATAGCAGTTGCGACAAATCAAATCATTGCGCAAATTGAGCGTGAGGTTCCAGGAAGTTTGCTCCGCCTCGAAACTCAGTTCGTAAATGATTTTGATCTAAATAAAGTAAGTCCACGAGTATTTTTTGCAAAGTCAGAAACAGTAGAGGCAACAGAGTCTTTAATTTCGTTTCTTGGTGCATTTAGTGTTGGCAATGGGCAACAGACTGCCCGTCTTTGCATGCACAATAGTCAGTCTCAGGTGATCCAAGAGATGCTGATGATTCATGCAGTGCCAACAAGCACTGGTCCATTGCGTCAAAATAATGATTCTTCAGTTTCGTACCACATGATGCGTGGAGCAATCGAAATAACTTCGCATCACGGTGGAGAGACTGGCGACATTGTGCACCATGTCGAGCGAAGAAATGGTCAACCTTTTTCGCCAAGTTCAATCAGGGTTCCGGCCCGAGTGTTTCGAACGATTCGTACGCTCACAGATTCTGCGGTGTTTATCGAGGTACAGAGCGGTCCATTTTCGGATACGGATACCGAATGGTCGTCGATTGAAGGTTTGCGATGAGAGTATTAATCGTCGGTGGAACCGGACTTCTTGGTTCAAATTTACGAAACAGCCTTACACGTAACGGTCATGAAGTTGTTGTGACCTCGCGTCAACCTGATGCTGAAGACAAGTCAATGTTGTTGGTGAATCTTGAAAATATCGCCGAGTCACTGCAGGCGATTAGGTCAGCGGGAAAATTTGATGTAGTTGTTCTTTCGGCAGGAGTAAGTTCAATTAGAGCTTGCAAAAATAATCCCAAAACAAGTTCACAAATAAATGTTGATGCTCAAGTTTCAATTGCGCAAGATCAGATTTCTCGCGATTCGCCGAAAGTCGTTTTGATTTCAACAAACAGAATTTTTGATGGTTCAAGCAAATTGGTGTCACCAAATGCGCCACATAATCCCACAACAATTTACGGTGATCAAAAATCTCAGGCCGAACGCCAACTCGTTGCTCTTGGAGACTCGATAAAAATCGTCAGATTCTCAAAAGTGATTTCAGAGCACAGTGAATTGGTAGTTGATTGGTATCACAAGTTATTAAGGGGCGATACTGTCTCGGCTTTTGTTGATGTGGCGATCAGCCCAATCACCGTAGATTCTGCAGTTTGCGTGATTGAGCGCGTAGTTTTAGAAGAGAGCAAAGCAGTCACCCAATACTCGGCGACTGATGAAATTTCTTTTTTTGAGATGGCGTCGCTAATCGCTAGTTACGCCAAAGCACCAGCAACCAATGTGCTTGAGCAATTAGCAAAAGATGTTGGGGATAACGCAGTTGCACATTCGTCGCTAGAATCAACAGTGTTCTCATCAATTAAACCGATGTCGTCTTTACAGTCCGTCCGTCATGTAATGGAGAAAATCACCAAATCATGAAGCACGGCACAGTTTTTGTATCAGGCACATTCAATGTGCTTCACCCGGGTCATTTGCGATTGCTTAAGTTCGCTAAAGACAGTGGCGACAAACTGGTTGTTGGGGTTCTCAGCGATCAAGTTGCCGGGGTGTCAGCGCATGTGTCCCAAGAGTTTCGCCTAGAGGCGGTCAAGATGCACGCCCTGGTTGATGAGGCATTTTTGATCAATGATTCGGTGAACGAGGCGATCCTTAAGATTAAACCGGCGCTGGTTGTTAAGGGCAAAGAACACCGTGCAAAAGATAATCCTGAACAACAAGCAGTCGATAGTTACGGCGCAAAATTACTGTTCAGTTCGGGAGATGTGGTTTTTACTTCGCTCGACTTAATTCGTCGAGAAATGGCGATTCAGGAACCCAAGACAATTTCTCTGCCAGTTGACTTCATGGTTCGCCGTGGAGTAACGACGAAGTCGCTATCTGCTTTGCTTTCAAAGATGAAAGATATAAAAGTCGTCGTAATTGGCGACACGATCGTTGATGAATACATTTCCTGTGACCCACTTGGAATGTCAGAAGAAGATCCAACTATTGTCGTGACGCCTATTTCAAGTAAAAAGTTTATTGGCGGGGCAGCAATCGTTGCGGCCCATGCAGCATCCCTTGGTGCGAAGGTAAAGTATTTCTCTGTCGTTGGCAATGATCAGACTGCTGATTTTTGTCGCGACGAACTTTCAAAATTTAGTGTTGAGCACGAACTAATAGTTGATGATGCAAGACCAACAACTTTGAAGCAGCGTTTTCGAAGTCGCGGAAAGACTTTATTGCGAGTCAGCCATCTGGTTCAACGATCAGTGGATGAGCCGGTACAGAAAAGCCTTGTTGCCGGGGTCAAAAAGGCATGCGCCGATGCGGACTTATTGATTTTTTCAGATTTTAATTATGGGTGTTTGCATCAGTCGGTTGTTGATCAACTTGTAGAAATTGCAACGAAAAATGAGATGCGAATTGTCGCCGATAGTCAATCATCTTCACAGATCGGTGATATTTCAAGATTCAAAAATGCTGACTTGATCACCCCGACTGAGCGTGAAGCGAGACTGGCATTGCGCAATACCGAAGACGGTTTAGTTGTGATTGCGCAGTTGGTTTGCTTGAGCGCAGAGGCAAAGAGCGTCACATTGAAACTTGGAGAGCAAGGTGTTCTTTTGCACGGACGTTGGGGCAAAGACTGGGAGACCGACCAGATACCTGCGCTCAATTCAGCCCCGCAAGATGTCGCAGGTGCCGGAGATTGCATGCTCGTTGCGACTTCATTGGCGATGTGTGTTGGGGCAAACATGTGGGAGTCAGGGATGCTTGGTTCATTGGCGGCGGCGATTCAAGTCGGTCGCGTTGGCAATACACCAATTACACCAAACGAACTTCTTCATGAGTTGGCGGAGTGAGAGCAGTATTACTCGCTGCCGGACTCGGAACTCGACTTAGACCTCTAACTGACACGATCCCAAAGTGCTTGGTTCCAATTAATGGCAAACCTTTATTAGATATTTGGTGCGACTCGTTGTTGAAAGTTGGTGTGAGCAAAATACTCGTGAATCTGCACTACAAACATCAAGTTGTTGAAGAACATATCGCTAAGTCCGCCTACTGTAATCAAGTCAAATCAGTTTTTGAACCAGAGCTACTTGGCACCGCTGGAACGCTGATTGCAAATCGAAATTTCTTTAACGGTGAAGATGGAATTTTATTGCATGCCGACAATTATTCAGAGGCAAACCTTGGACAGTTGATTGAATCTCATCTTCAACGACCGACGAAATGTTTGATGACAATGCTTGCTTTTCGTACACAGACGCCGCAAACATGTGGAATTCTTGAAGTTGACGATCAGAATGTTTTACAAAATATGTACGAAAAGTCACACCAAGATCATGGCAATCTTGCAAACGGTGCACTTTACATTCTTTCCAGAGAATTAATCGCCAGTCTGACAACCGAAAGTGATTTCAGTACCCAGGTGATACCGAAATTGTATGACCGAATCCAAGTCGTTGAAACGAATGAAACTTACTTGGATATTGGAACGCCTGAGAGTTATGCACTCGCCCAAGAGATCGCCAATGTTAAGTAGGAAGATTCGTCGACAGTTGTTTCAGATTGCCAATGGCGGCCCTTTAACTTTTTTGAAAAAGTTTCCAAGGGTCAGGTCGGTGATGACACTCGTTTCGCCACTAAGTTTCCCAAATTTACGGTTTTGGAAGAAGCTTGGCAAAATCTCAGTTGTATTCGTGAACTCAGTTGATCGAGACCTTAAATTAAACGCAGCAAAGCTCTTGTCAAATCATCAGGTTGAAGAAGTTCTGGTTTCATCCAGAGCGCTGATTAAAGATTTCAAAACATCGCAATCAATTGAAGTACTAAATCAGGGGACAAGAGTGTTTCCAGAATCTATTGAAATTAAGCAGTCGTTAGCACAAGTACATTTTGTTCGAGGTGAGTGGCCTAAGTATCTTTCGGTATCAACACAAGCAGATCACTTGATGCGGCAACTGGCTGATGAGCAAAAATTAGAAATAGCGCAACTTCGTTTTCTTGGCAACGACTGGACAGGTCCACTAGGTCATATCGCATTGCTTGACACAGTAATAAAGTTGAGTGAGTTAAGCCTTAGCTCAGATGAAAAACGAGTTCTTCTTTATGACTCTCGATATTCGGCGAATAGCGCACTGCTCAAACTCTTTGTGTCAAAAATTGCAAACATTAAATCTGATCGCAAAGCTATTGAACAATTTTCAAAGAAGTTCAACCCAATTGTTGATCAGGTGCCGATGTACCGACTGAAGTCTGGCATTGTTGACCAATGGTCGGCGATTAGTATCGCAAATCAAGCTTGGAGCGATGCGAAACGTGATCCAGTGATAACGGTTCCTGAAGCGATCATTGAGCGTGGCTCGGCAATTTTAAAGCGTTGGGGACTTCCGCCTGATGCTTGGTTCGTAGTTATGCACGTCAGAGAAGGTGACCATCGCGCTCATGCACGAGCGCAAAACGCAAACATTGCAACTTATATTCCGATGATTGAAGAAATAGTTGCACGTGGTGGGTGGGTAATCCGAATGGGCAGTCCGTTGATGACGCCTCTTCCGGCGATGCGCAATGTCATTGACTATGCACATGCTGTAGAGCGAATTGATTGGATGGATGTCTTTTTGTGGGGTATGGCCAAGTTCTCGGTTGCAACAAACTCGGGTGGTTCAGAGGTGCCGATGTGTTTTGGAACACCGGTTATTAGAACTAACTATGCTTCGTTTGGACACTGTTCATTTTTTGAAAAGTCTTTCATGGTGCCAAAACGCTTCAAACTTAAAAATGAGAAGTCGGCGATGAGTCTGCAACAGTCGTTGCGAACCCCAATCCCGTGGTGTGAGTCAACGGTTCACGAGAATCTTGAGTTTGAGATTATTGATAATTCAGAACAAGATCTAGTAGATGCCGCGGTCGAGATGTTTTCAATGTTTGACAAAAATGATTGGACTATGACTCACCAGCAAGTTGCCGCTCAAAATATTCGTTTGGCCGAAGGTGCAGTTGGTGGGCTGCCAATTTCTCAAAGTTTTCTCACCAACCATCAGTCGTTTGGTGGCTCATGAAATTCGTAGTCAAGACTCTGCAATTAATCGTCGGATCGCTGGCTGCTATTGCAATTCGAATCGTGTATCCAGTTCGGCACTATAAGTTTGGACGCTTGCCGAGTCACGAAATTGGGCACTACGCATCAAATGTCGAATTGTACTTGTGTGAGAAAGAAGCAAAAATACATGGTGACTCCCAAAAAATCGTAGATATTTGGTACCGCAATCCAGATCATGCGGTTGCCAACAATCAATTAGACACTATGTGGTCGCGCGTAATAAAAATTTCTGATTCTCCAATAACCAGATATGCCGACGCCATCTCTCGAAGGCTTCCTGGCGGTTCTAGATTTTCAATTTCGCATCACGATCGCGACGCCTATGGACTTTACGAAAAGACCGAACCTCATCTGAAGTTTTCACAAACAGAGACCGAAAAAGGTGAAGCATTTCTTGAATCAGTGCGAATGTTTCCGAAACAAAAATTTGTGTGTCTAGTCGTTCGTGATGCGTCTTATAAACAGGATCAGTTTGTTAATCGAGACATTGCCAAGGACGATTACCGCAACAATGACATCAATAACTTCAAAACTGTCGCCGAGCAATTAGCCAAAGATGGTTATTTAGTCATCAGAATGGGCGCAAAAGTTGCGATGCCATTTGATATCGAAATCCCCGGCGTAATTGACTATGCAACAAACGGAATGCGATCTGAGTTTTTAGATGTTTACCTAGGCGCCAACTGTGATCTTTTCATTTCAACCGTCTTAGGAATTGATTCAATCCCAGAAATTTTTAGGAAACCGAGGATATTAACAAACTATATTCCGATTGCGAATTTTGGAAAGTATGGGCCGCAGAACTTGATTATTCCGAAACAATATTGGCTCGAGCGCGAATCTAGGTATTTGGCATTTAGTGAAATAGTGGCATCAAAAGATGCGCTTGGGTCATGCACAAGCAGCTACGAGTACCAGCGCGCAGGTCTTAAACTCGTCGAAAACACGCCACAAGAAATAACTCTCGCGACTCAAGAGTTGCTCGCTCGCAAGAACGGAACATGGCAATCAACTGTTGGTGCACAGTCTCTGCAAGAAAAGTTCTGGTCGCTGTATGACCAACTTTCACCGTCTGGTATCAAGAGTCGTGTAGCCGGTCATAAGCCAATTATTGGTACCGAGTTTCTTCGTGCGAACCCACACTGGACGGTTTAATATTTTATGATCCATAAATTTCGCCGCTTGACTCGTTTGTTTCGGCTATTAATTTCAACACCAATTGCATTAATTTTTGTGGTTTTCATCCGAATTATTCGCCCGCTGTTATTAATCAGAATCGGCGTATTACGCAGCGATCGAATTGGCCATTTTGCCCTTGAAACCGAACTCTGGCTTCTTGAACATCAAGCGGGGGTTGCCTCGCGCCCCAAGCGGTCAATTGATCTTTGGTATGCACCAGAGCCAATTGCTAATCGAGTGCTTTATAAAATGTGGAATCAAGTGCTAACAATTTGGCCGAATTGGTTGATGGTTGCGGTGTTTCGAGTGAATAGCTTGCTGCCAGGTGAATCTGCGCATCAAATCAAGGCGGCAACTTCTACCTGTTTAGACGTGCATAATTTGTTGGATATCTACCCACCCCGCCTTAAATTCACGGCAACGCAAATCGAACAAGGCCGAGCAGGACTTGCCAAGTTGGGTATTAAGCCGACTGATCGATTCGTTTGCTTTATCGTTCGAGATTCGGCTTACACAAAAAAAGCATTTCCCGAAAAAGACATGTCATACCATGATTTTCGAAATTGCGATGTGGACGACTACGTTGCAGGTGCCGAGGCGCTCGCAGACCGTGGTCTATTTGTTCTAAGAATGGGATCAGTAGTTTCTAAACCACTCGTCTCAAATAATCCACGCGTAATTGATTACGCAAACTCAAAAGTTCGTGATGAATTCATGGATCTCTTTCTCGGTGCTCATTGTGAGTTCAATGTTTCTGACGGTTTGGGTTTCTACGCAATTCCTGCGATGTTTCGCAGGCCAAATGCATATGTCAACTACTCCCCATTCTTTATGTTCTATTCGTCACGCGCTTGCGATTTAGGTATTGCAAAAACAATGATTGACACAGCGACCGGCAAATGCCTGAATCTCACCGAGATGGGCGAGCGTGGCGTAGCACGTTCTCGATCATCAGCCGAGTTCGTTAAGGCTGGCGTGTCAGTCAAGAGCAATACACCGTCTGAAATTAGAGATCTGATGCTTGAGATGCTTGATCGACTTGAAGGTAAATGGAAAACTCAGCCACTCGATGAAGAACTGCAAAATAAATTCTGGAAAAAATATTCAGAAATCATCGGACCAGATCGAGAGACTTTTCATGGTGAGATTTGGTCTAAATATGGCGCACAGTTCTTGCGCGACAATCAAGACTGGATTGTCTAAAAGCCATTGGTGCGCGTGGCACGAGTGGGGCTATCGTGATGAGCATAAATGTAAGTGAATTTAGGGCAGTAGCTCAGTTGGTAGAGCGCCGGTCTCCAAAACCGATGGTCGGGGGTTCAAATCCCTCCTGCCCTGCAAAAGCAAATGCAAACAAGGTTTATTGAGTACCGTTTTGAAAGCAGAGATCGAAAGGTAAATGTCTGAGCAAGTGGCCGCTTAAAAAGTTCGAAGACTTTAGCAATGATGTCATTGTTGTCGACGGTCTTTGGGGCTCAGGAAAACAGCTCGTCAGCACCCTCGTCGGCGGGTTCGACCGAGTTGAGCACTTTAAGTACAACCCCGACTACGACTATTTGTGCGCCCTTGATCACTTGGGCTCAATTGATCGAAATGCCTCAACGACTATGTTGCAATTGATTGCGGGCAGAAATCAGTACTACAACTTGATCGGCCGAGAGGTCAACCTGCGCTGGCGTGACGAGACTGGTCCGCGATATCACCCAACGCCTTTTAAGTTCGTGTCCAGACTCTTCAGTAAAGACGGAGAGGCAATCGCCCTGACAATCGACGAGAAAAATATTGCCAACAACATCACTACGCATTGCATCTATCCAGTGATGCAACCATTTGTTGATGCGTTCGGCACACGACTTAAATTCGTAGAAGTAGTGAGACACCCGATTCACCTTGTTACGCACTGGTCTAGATTTCTTGAGCCTTCACGCTGGCGTCGTGTTCGCGAAATCAATTTGACAGTTGATTGCGATGGATACAAGGTGCCGTGGTTTGCAAGTTCGTGGGCAGAACAGTTCGCACAGTCGAGTACGTTTGATCAGGCACTACTTTCGGTTAATTTTTTATGCAACTGGGTGATTGACAGCTATGAATCTAAGTCAGTTTCAGACGATTTTTTGCATTTTATTCAGTTCGAAAAATTGGTCCTTGATCCAGGGTCCGAGTTGCAAACTTTGGGTAAGTTCCTCGGTCGCGAGCAAGCCAAGGGCATTAAAAAAATTATGAGTCAAAATGCGATCCCACGAAAAAATATTGCTGATGGGCCGAAAATGGGGCAAAGCTATAGGTGGACTGCGTTAGAAAAAGACGAAAATGTTTATAGCGAGGCGATGAAGTTGATCGAGCAGCACGGGAGTGCTGATCTTGTGCAGACATTTCTAAAGACGATTACCAGGTTTAATTCGACCTGGCAGGGCCCGCTGGCCAAATACGCTTGACAATCTTGCAATTCACACAGGTAAAACACGGTTGGAATCGCCGATAGCGTAACAAGTCACTATGTCAATGGATCTCAATCGTCAGCAGAAACGCTCAATGCAAAAAATGGGCGAAGTCAACGAGCAAGGCGCACCGATTCGCCAAGCCCGTCCGACGGTGACTGCTAAAGCGACCAAAGAACGCGTTGGTCCATTTCAATACATTCGTGAAGTTCGCGACGAGATGCGCAAGGTTGCGTGGCCAAAATGGCCAGAAGTTCGTCGATATTCAATAATTGTGCTGGTCACCGTTGTAATCGTCACCGCATTTGTGGGTGGATTAGACGCTGCATTTGGCATACTTTCAGGCTGGCTTTACAAAGATTAGGCAACCAAAAAATGACTGACGACATCACAACAACTCAACTTGCGACCGACGGCGAGGCTACACAACTCGTTGACGCAACTTTTGATCTCACAGAAGATGGCGACGATAGCGAAGTAGAACGCCCGTGGTTGCGACCTGGCAAATGGTATGTCGTTCATTCGCAGTCTGGCTACGAAAAGAAGGTTGATGCAAATCTTAAAGCACGAATTGCTTCGTACAATCTTGCTGATCGCATTTACGAAATCGTCATCCCGATGGAAGACGTTGTCGAATTCAAGCAAGGTCGCAAACAGACGGTTCAGAAAAAAGTTTTCCCTGGATATTTGCTTGTGCGTTGCGAGATGGATGACGAAACTTGGTTTTGTATTCGCAACACACCAGGCGTAACTGGTTTCGTCGGACAAAGCCAAAAGGGTAAGACCCCTGCACCGTTGTCACGTAAAGAAGTTGAAACATTCTTGTCGGCAAAAGGTGACGGCAAAGAAGCACCGAAGCGCAAGGCGCCGAAACTTGACTACGAAATTGGTGAAGGCGTTCGCGTTAAAGAGGGCCCATTCGCAGATTTCTCGGGTCAAGTTGCAGAAATCAATGCAGACCACATGAAACTCAAAGTGCTTGTCAACATCTTCGGTCGAGAAACCCTCGTCGAAATGGATTTCAGCCAAGTCGCAAAGCTCTAACTAGAAACTCACAAGAAAGAAATTCATCATGGCAAAAAAAGATATTAAAGCGATCGTCAAGATTCAGATTCCAGCGGGCAAGGCAACACCTGCGCCACCAGTTGGTACAGCGCTCGGACCTCACGGTATTCAAATCATGGA
>CAMCZA010000045.1 GCA_945885515.1 Ferrithrix thermotolerans DSM 19514
GTGTTCATGGGCATGGGCGAACCTTTGGCAAACGAAGAAGCCGTGTGGCAGGCAGTCACACGAATTCACGAAGCCATCGGCATCTCTGCTCGACATTTAACTATTTCAACCGTCGGAATCATCCCTGGCATCAACACACTTGCCGAACGACCACTGCCAGTGAATCTCGCCGTCTCGCTTCACGCTGCACGCAATGAGTTGCGCAACGAACTTGTGCCAATCAACAAGCGTTATCCGATTGAAGAATTGATGCAAGCCTGTCGCAAATATCTAGCTAAAAAAAATCGTCGTATAAGTTTTGAATGGGCATTAATCAAGGATGTCAACGACACACCACGCGATGCTCGTGAACTTGCCAAACTTTGTAAGAGTCTCAAACCAAGCGCTCATGTCAATTTGATTCCACTGAATCCGACGCCAGGCTATTTGACAAAAGGAACAGCCCCCGAGGATGTCCGTGAATTCGCGATGCAACTTGAAGACCTTGGTGTTAATGCGACGGTGCGTCGCAATCGTGGCACCGACATTGATGCCGCATGTGGACAATTGGCTGCTGGTCAGCCGGTAACAATTACTTCTCGGTCAATAGTTGGATAAGTTTCTCACGACCTTGAGTAATTTGGTCGGCAAGTGCACGCTCTAATAACCCGCCTGTAAATAAACTTCCCGAGTAGTACAAGTTCGTGGTTAGGCAAGCGCCAGTCGCTGTGCTTGAAACCGTCGCTCTTAGCACCCATTGCGAATGTTTACGACCATCTATTTCGACTCGTTCAAACTCAACAAAACTTGGCGTATCAAAACTTGAACGAACCATCCTCAAACGCTTGGATCTCGCGAATGGACCAAGCCGAGCTCGAAGTTCAACTGACCAAGAATTATCTTCAAGCAATTTGGCGCTGTGAACCATTTGAAGCCATGACTCGTAATTTGCGAGATCCAAAATAAAGTTGAAAAGTTTTTCAACCGACACCGGCACATCTACCGTGGCGACAACATCCATTACAAACTTTTAAAATCCTTCTTAATATTCGGGGTGCGACTGATCGTGATCAGGATCTACAAGGTCAAGACTTGTCTCGCTGGTCCGAGTACTTTCATCAAAATGACCGAAGGCACGACCAAGCAACCTTCCACGAGCACGAAGCTTCCCGTCTAAATCGCCACTGCGATCAAACTGCGGCGTCCACGGCAGGGCTTCAGTGGCTTGTGTGTCTAATAGTTGAGCAAGTTCCGCTGTGACATCGACTGATTCAACATCTACATTCTCAGAGACGACTTCGTCA
Source organism: Ferrithrix thermotolerans DSM 19514 (assembly GCA_945885515.1). GTDB lineage: Bacteria > Actinomycetota > Acidimicrobiia > Acidimicrobiales > Ilumatobacteraceae > BACL27. Next base: position 1,284 of record CAMCZA010000045.1, read on the forward strand.
CCAACGAAATCAAACAAGTTCGCGGCTGCGGCACGAGATGCATTGTCTGCTTTTTCTTTATTAACTTCTCCGAGTTCGCAAATATTTTGTTGCTTACCTGCTTTTCGTGAATTGATTTTTTCAATTTCTTGGGTTATCGGTGCGCTAAATAATCGCTGACGCTCTTCACGATTGTCGATAACAGTCCAACCTCTCGGGACTACAAGTGAATCTGCATGTCGGCGACACAAAAGGTTTATCGGCGTGAGATCATTTAAATCTGGAAAATTGACCGTCACTAACAACCTCGGAATATCTACTGAATAAATGACCTCACCCATTTTTGAGCAACCTGGTCGTTCACAGTGACGCGACATGCCTAAACAATAGACGGCATCAGGGTTCGAGACATGCGATTCCCATTCCTTGTCTGTCCCGATATCCAAAGGTGTCACTTGGACAGGTCATGTCAAATCCGATGAGTTGCCGCACCACTCCATCGTTGGGTTGATCACATGAAACCTCATAAACCGCTTGAGTTTCGTCAAGTGCAACGCATGATCCACTTTGAATCAGAGAATCAGGTCCTTGCGGAATACTTGTTGAAACAGTTGATCGCAGAGCCAAAATCAAAAGTGCTCCGATGCCAATTAGCGTCAGCATGAATCTCCAAGGGAATTGTGCTCTGACAATAATCTGCGGTATTTCAAAATCAGACTGCTCAACAAAATCGTCAACTGGCCCGCTTTTTGAACTCGCTGGTCCATGTGAATTATTTGATCTCTTTGTCGCTGACTGTTCAGCCAAAGATTTGTCGTATTCACGGCGAGTTGCTGGGTCACCCAGAACACTCCATGCTTGACTAACCGCGCTTAGAGCCAACGACAAATCTGCAGATTGCAAACCGATTGCGTCTGGGTGAAGCTTGCGAACCATCTCACGATGCGCAGTACGAATTTCCTTGATTGACGCAGTGGATTTCACCCCAAGAATCTCGTAGTGATTTGAAATTTGTGTACCTGCCTAAACCACTAACCAGCAACTAAGAAGATCACGAACCGGTAAAAGTTGCGGCGATCTTGCTTGCCGAGTCTCCACCACGACGCAAAACAACAGCCAAGAACCATAATGCGCTGAGCGTAACTACAAATAGCAGCACAGCACCCACACCCCAAAATGGCTTGATTGTGCTGCGGGTTGCACCAAGTAAAGCAACCGGGAAGGTAGTCGAGCCGGCTTCGCTAATCAATGTTGAAATCACTGCATTGTCGAGACACAAAGCAAATGACAAGAGCGCACCGGCAACCATCGCCGAAGCAATCAACGGCAAAGTGATCTGACGAAATGCCCGAGCAGGAGGTGCACCCAAATCGGCAGCCGCTTCTTCGAGTGATTCGTCTAATCCCGAGAGCCTGGCTCTGACAATAAGCGTGACGACTGCACTTGCATAAAGAGACTGACCCACCCACAATTTATTAATCCCACCGTTGAACGGTCCCCAGCCGTTTGCGAAAATGCTTCCGATCACAGGTATTGCCTTGATTCGCGGAAACCATGTCGCAAGCGCAATTGCATCCATAATTTCTGGAGTAACCAAAATCAAAAATACTGTTGCCATAAAAAACTTTGTCCAGCCACCTGGTCGACGGGCCAGGGCAACACCAGACATGCCACCAATAAATACTGCAATCACCGTGGCACCAAACGCGGCAATAAACGAGTTTCGAATCGAGTCACCAATACCGACAAAATCAAAAATTGTCCGGTACCACTCGGTCATCAGACCATTGAGAACTATTGCAATGACGAATGCTGCAGGCATTGTCAGAGAAGAAACTTTTTTTGAAAAATTCTCTCGGCGCTTTGTGATGCGCGCAAAAATGACGCCAATGATGATCACCACCGCAAATCGAATCAACATTGCGTACACCACGCCACCGTTGAAAAGCTCGCCCCACCACTTCGTACTCGCGCGACCCGACCAGATTGTAAATGACCCGCCATAGTTAAACGAATGCAGAACGACAAGAGAAATCGGGATGAAAAGAAAGACAAGAACCAACACAGTCCATGCCAAAAGTAGTTTTGGTAGCACTTCAATCTTTGTACGCATCTCCTGCTTGACAATCTGCTTGCGCTTAATTGATCGCTCATAGATTGCTCGCCGAACGTGCTGCACGAGTGGCGAGGCAAGGGCGAAAAGCCTTGGCACTAGCAAAGTAACAACCGCCCCAACGACGAGTGCCAGCAATACCGCGGCGATCATCAAAATTGCCATCGCTGAACCGAGCGGCCAATTCTGTGCACCGCTGAACTGCGAGGCAATCATTGCACCGATCATGTTTCCTTTTGCCCCACCCAACACAGTTGCGGTTACATAGTCGCCACACATCGGAATAAAAGTCAGCAACACTCCAGCAACGATGCCAGGGCCTGCAAGTGGAAGCGTCACGCCGAAAAAAGTAGCAATGCGACCAGCACCCAAGTCTTTGCTCGCCTCTCTCATTCGAACATCAATTCGATCAAGAGCAACGAACAACGGCAAAATCATAAAACCCAAATAGTTATAAACGATTGCAATCTGGACAGCCATTGGAGTCTCAAGAATCTGAATTCCGTTGTCTGCGATCCAACCCATGTCCACAAGCCACTTTGAAAATGTGCCGTTCGGAGCAAGCGGAATACGCCAAGCAACCGTGCGGATTAGAAAACTTGTAAAACTTGGCACAACTACTGCTGCAAGAATTATTGCTTTCCATTTTTCGGCAACTTTGAATGCCGCGAAATACGCGACTGGGAGACCGATCACAACACACAGAAACGTCGCTAAAACTGAGATTCGCAGCGTTGCTCGAAACGTCTTGAAGAAAGTTTCATCAAATACGGCAGAGTAACTTTTTGTTGAGAGGCTGCCTAGGTCAACTGGTACGAGTCGAGATGAATCTTTTGTGCCAAAAGAGTAAAGAACGATGAAGGCGATTGGTGCCGCAAAGAAAACTAGGTACCAAATAATCGCAGGGATGGCGAGAAGATACTTAGGTCCTCGCCACCTCCTGCGTAAAACTGAAGCGACCGAAAAGGTCACATCAAATCAGCCTCCGGCTTTCGCCTTGGACTTGTTCAAGATGTCGACCAAACGATCAAGCGCTGGAGTGATCACTTGCGTCTGCATCGTTGCAACTTGCTCGTCTCCGAAGAAAATCATGTCACCTTTTACCAAGTCAGGGGCAACTTCAGAAATAAGTTGTGACATGTTCTTCATTCCGGTGTGATACCCGTGGTAGCTGAGATCTCTGATTGAAATCTCTGGGATCAAATCCCAGTTGATCCAAGCGTGGGCTGCCTCTGCGTTTGGTGCTCCTGCTGCGATGCAGTAGTTGTCCATCCACAATTCTGTGTTTGGTGATCCGAGCACCCACTTCCAGTCGTCTGGGTTTCCACCCGCCTCTTCAATTCGAACATAGGACTGACGGGCATCACCGTTCCATGCCATCGCGATTGAATACGCACCTTCGGCAAGTTTGGTTGACGGATAACTATCAAATGCCTTGATATGTTGTGCAAATTCTTCAACTAAGAATTTTTCACATGCATCAAGATCTGCAGCCGTTTCGGTGTTCCAGTTGATCTTGTTTGCCCAGAACCACATTCCACAATAATTTGGCGCTGCGTCGATTACTGAACAATTGCCGCTTGCCTCGCCCATGCAAGTGTCAATGAAATCTTGCCAGGTTGTTAATTCTTTGGAAATCTTCGTCGTGTCATAGAAGTAGCCAGTTGTGCCCCAGTTTTTGCAAACTGAATAATCATTGGTCGGATCCCAATCTTGTGCGAGATAATTTGGATCAACATTTGACATATTTGGCAACAATGTCTTGTCAAATTTCTGAATCAAACCCTTCTCAATCATCTGCGGGATATATGGCCCAGTCGGAACAACAATGTCGAAACCACTACTGCCAGCACTTGCCGCAAGTTTTGTAATCAAGTCTTCATTGCTTCCGTAATAGTCAACTTTCATTGTCACGTTGAGAGTTGATCCTGCAAGCGCGCCAACGAGTTCTGGGTCGTTGTAGTCACCCCATGTGTACATCGCCAAAGTTCCACTTGATTGATTTATGACTCGACTCCAGTCACCTGAAGCAAGACCGGCTGTGTCACCAGTTGGTGCCGAACTATCACTCGCTGATTCAGGCGCGGCATCTGACCCACCGCAGGCTGCAGCAATCAACGCAAACCCTGCAACGGCTGTTCCGCCTTGAAGAAACGCTCGGCGAGATAGTTTCTCACGAAAGCCTTCTGGTGCCAACATTTTTAATTCCTTGCTCATTTGATTCTCCCTTTTGATTTGGTTTGGATTAATTAACTTCTGACTTTAGTTCTATTTGTGTTCTGAAGTGGCAAGCACCAAATCACTTTGGCGGGCCGAAAATAGATAGACATCTTCGGCAGGCCAACTACACCAAATTGTCTCACCTACAGAAAACCTTTCAGGGTTGGTTCGAGCCACTTGCACCAAAATATCTCGTGACCCGGCAGCCATTACATATTGCAAAACATCTCCAAAATGGGATACTCCAGCAACCTTGGCGGACACCGCATTTTTTGTATCTTCGGGTTTGGTTGCCGAGAGGTTGATGCACTCGGGCCGAACCGCAGCGAGCGCTGGCTGCCCTGTTGGAACATTTTCTTCTGGACGGGTAGCAACGAATACCGTTCCATCGCCCGCAACTGCCCCGTCATTTGTTGCGGTTCCCTGCCAAAAATTGTTTCGACCGACAAAACCAGCGACAAACGCCGATGTTGGGCGTTCATAGACGGTTTCTGGATCACCAAGTTGCTCGACGTGCCCATCAAGCATGATTGCAATTCGATCAGACATCGACATTGCCTCTTCCTGGTCGTGCGTGACAAAAATGAACGTGATCCCAAGTCGGCTCTGTAAAAGTTTCAATTCGATCTGCATTTCTTCACGAAGTTTTCGATCGAGTGCGCCGAGTGGTTCATCAAGCAACAAAATACTTGGACGATTCACAAGTGCGCGCGCAACCGCAACTCGCTGTTGCTGGCCACCAGAAAGTTGCCGTGGCCTTCGACCTGCCAATTTTGACATCTGCACCATGTCCAACGCTTCGATTACTTTGCGACCAATCTCAGACTTCTCGACGCCTTTTTGACGCAAACCATACGCAACATTTTCTGCGACGCTCATATGTGGAAACAGCGCATAATGCTGAAACACAGTGTTGACATCTCTCTTGTACGGAGGGACTCCCTGCACGTACTCGCCACTGATTCGAACGAAGCCTTCGTCTGGTTGTTCAAACCCAGCCAACATTCTTAGCGTTGTTGTTTTGCCACAGCCGCTCGGTCCGAGCAATGACAAAAACTCACCGGGTTTAATTTCTAAATTGAGTGAGTCAACCGCAACGACATCTCCATAGCGCTTGGTGACGTTTGATAGTTCTACAGCCCCACGCTCAATATTCAATTAACACCCCCATTAAAACGCTTCCACTATTGAATCACCTTAAATCATTACATATTCATCTTTCGGCTCCCGAATCCAGACCAAATTCGGAGTAGACATATATACACATGAATTCAACAGTGGTTAAAACTTTAGGCGTGCCTAAAGAGACCAAGACATCTGAAGGCCGAGTCGCTATTACCCCAGACGGTGTTCGCGAGTTTGAGCGCAGTGGTATTGAAGTTTTTATTGAGACAGGCGCAGGTCTTGGCGCGTCAATTCAAGACGCACATTTTGTCGCGGCAGGCGCGACAATTGTGCCAACTGCCGCAGATGTGTGGTCGCAGCAAATGGTGGTCAAAGTCAAAGAGCCAACCGCCCAAGAGTTTCAATTTTTGCGCCCCGACTTGACGCTGTTTACATATTTGCATTTAGCCGCATACCCAAAAGTTGCTGAGGCTTTGTTGAAAAATAAGACGACTTCAATCGCCTACGAAACTGTGCAACAAGATGATTCGTCTTTGCCGTTGCTCGCACCAATGAGCGAAATTGCTGGCCGAATCGCAACGCAAGTCGGCGCTTTCTATTTGCAACGACCCAACGGGGGACGCGGCGTATTAATGGGTGGCGCACCAGGAGTTCGTCCGGCCAAAGTTGTTGTGATCGGCGCTGGAAATGTTGGATGGAACTCGGCATGGATCGCAGGCGGAATGGAAGCCGAGGTTTTATTACTTGATAAAGACTTGGATCGATTGCGACTGCTTGATCAAATTATTCGCTCTCGAATTACAACGGTTGCGTCAAATCGTGGAGCAATCGAACGATGTGTCGCAGAAGCTGATTTGTTAATTGGTGCCGTGCTAGTTGCCGGTGCACGCGCGCCAGTTGTTGTTTCGCAAGAGATGGTCAAGTCAATGAAAACCGGTGCAGTCATTGTTGATGTGGCAGTGGATCAAGGTGGATGTATCGAAACAATTCATGAAACAACACATAAAGAACCCGTGTACGAACAGCATGGTGTGTTGCACTACGCCGTTGGCAATATGCCAGGTGCGGTTCCTCACACAAGTACCTACGCGCTCACCAATGCAACTTTGCCTTATCTAATTAATGTCGCAAAGTACGGAACTCGCGTTGCCGCACAACGCGACAGCGCCTTAAAACTTGGAGTCAACACTGTTGACGGACAAATAACAAATGAGGCTGCCGCAAAAGCACTCGGACTAGTGGCTATTGACCCACTGACTGTTTTAGCTATCTAGCACATTATCTCTGTAAAAATCAGCTAGTCGCAACAACTATCGCGCCAGCCACAGGTGCCACATTTGAAGTGTGCGTGCTCGGCATGCAGTGATGAACCACAGTGTGGACATTCAGAAAAAATTGCGTGGCGTGTACGACATGAGTCGGCATCTAGTTGCCCGGTAACAGATAAATTTTTTGCCACGTGGTTATGAGAAATAGTCATTGACCAATTATTGCACTAGCGTTTACCCCGTTCGCGCATGACTGATACAACTGATTCTTCAACGCCAATAAGTCAAAAAAGCAACCCGCATAAAACTGGTAGTGCCAGAGCGGCGCTTCATGTTCGAGATTTTCGTCGAATTTGGTTCGGTTCGTTTGCCTCAAACGTCGGTACATGGATTCAAAATGTAGTTTTACCTGTTTACATCTATTCACGAACTGGTCAAGCTTCGTTTGTCGCACTACTGATTTTCGCACAACTCGGGCCGATCTTGTTGTTATCGATACCAGGTGGTGTGATCGCTGATCGAGTTGATCGCAAAAAATTCTTAATTTTAATGCAGGCCGTGCAACTTTGTTGCTCACTGTTGCTGGCACTATTCGCTGCCAACAACTCGCCGATCTGGATGCTATTTCTGGCACAACTCGGCGTCGGCATCGGCAATGCTTTGAATATTCCGGCTTGGTCAACAATGCTGACATCTCTCGTTCCACCAAGTGATCTTGCAGGGGCAATTTCATTGAATTCAACCGTGGTTAATGGTTCTCGAGTTATCGGGCCAATTATTGTTGCGGTTCTTTCGCAATGGCACGTCACAACATCTGAATTCTTTGCAATCAATGCAGTCACATATTTATTTGTAATCTTTGCCCTTTTAAGTGTTGATGTACCCGAAATCATTCGGGACACCACAACTGGCTGGCGAAGATTCACTTTTGCATTTCGAATTGCCCGCGAAAGAGTTGTCGTTGCAAGACTCGTGTTGACCTTGGCTTCATTTTCATTGTTGTCTTTGCCATATGTCGGACTCTTCCCCGCAGTCGCAGAACTCAACTTCGGCATTTCGCCGCAAAGCAGCACCTATCAATGGCTCTACGCCACATGGGGGCTCGGTGCCTGCCTTGGTGGCCTAAGTGTCTCAACATTATTCGTAGATGTGGACAACCGAAAACTAATTCGACAAGGTTTCGCAGGTTTCGCTGTGAGCATGATGGCATTTGCTCTTGCCCCGAGCGTGCCGATTGCGTTCTTTGCAGTATTTTTTCTTGGTGCGGCATATTTTTTTACAACCACATCAATGCAAACAGTTCTTGCTGCTGGTCTCACGCCAGAAATTCGCGCAAGGGTGATGGCACTTTGGTTTATGGCCTTTGGCGGAACTGTCCCCGTTGGCAATTTAATTTTCGGACCGCTTATCGACCGTTACGGTTCGCAATGGCTACTAATTCTGGGTTCGCTTTGGGCAATCGTGCTGTGGTGGTGGTGCGACATCGAACGCCTTGAGCGCGACGAATCAAACCCGACTGTTTTATAGCCCGTCACAAAGTCGAACGAGCCCAGCGACTTTTGAACCTTTAACGAGTGCCACATCGTTCGCAGATAGTTGCCCCAACATCTCGCGAGCAGTAGCAAAAGTTACTGGACTGACACCATACAAATTAGTTTCAATGGCAACTATCTCTATATGGTTTTGTGTTGCATATTTTGCGATTGCCAGATGGTCTTCATCAGGCTTTGCAAGTTCGGCCATCAACCCACAAAAAGCAACTCTGCGCGTGCCATCCAAACTTAAAAGCGTTTCAAGAGCGGCGCGCATTGACGCAGGATTTGCATTGTAAGAGTCGTCTAACACCACGGCACCATTGTTGAGTTTACGAATCTGCATTCGAGATGGTGAAATTTCTGAATTTGAAATCGCTTGCGCAACAGTGTCTAGTTCTAGTTCTAGAATTCCAGCAACACAGATCGCTGCCAGAGCATTGTGCGCCATGTGTCGACCAGGAACCCGCATCATTAAATTGATGTCGCCCCACGGTGTCTTAACACTGGCGTTGGCACACCCTTGCTGGTTTATCTGACACGAAGTCATCTGAACATCTGCAGTTTTGCTTTCTCCAAATGTGAAAACTTTTGCCTTCGATGCTTTTCGCATCGACAATACATTCGGGTCATCGGCGTTTAAAATTGCGAAATCACTCTCCGCTAATGATTCGACAAGTTCTTGTTTGGCTCGCGCCACACCTTCAATTGAGCCAACTCTCTGAGTATGAGCATTTGAAACAGCCGTGACTATCCCGATATTTGGGTGGGCAACTTGGCACAGTCTTGCAATTTCACCAAAGCCGCGCATTCCCATTTCTAATACGAGCACTTCAACATCATCGGGTGCGTTTAAAATTGTCGTCGGTAGTCCGAAATCATTATTGAACGAAAGCTCACTGGCATGCGTACGAAATTTTGTTGCCAGCGCACTGGCCACGAAATCTTTTGTCGATGTTTTGCCGACCGAACCCGTGATCGCAACCACACGGTTTTGAAGTTGATCATTAAGCCTTGCCCTTGCCCAAGCCCCCAACAAAAGCAGACTTGCGACCGTATTTTCAACTTTTATTGAAGTTCGACCTTGCGGCTCGCGCGAAGTCAAATATGCACCTGCGCCCCGATTAAGTGCGTCAGCAATAAAATCATGACCATCTCTTTGGTCAATTATTGGGACAAAGAGTTGACCAGGTTTGATTGATCGCGAATCAAATGACACACCCTCTAAATGTGAGTTGGCACCATTCAATTGACCAGACACTGCGTGCGCGACATCTGCTGCCATCAAGCGCATAGTGCTTTGATTATAACTGCGAGATTTTGCTCGGGCCGATTAATCCTGAGATGCGAGTACCGTAAAGACAAGTGACCAGCCGAAATCGCGATGCGAAAACTCAAATTGTCGTATTATTTGGCGGCGAGTCAGCAGAACATGATGTCAGTTGCGTGACTGCGGCGCATGTCTTAGGCGCTCTAGATCCAAACAAATACACCGTCACGACCGTCGGCATAACTCGATCAGGTCAATGGGTCAAAGCAGAGATACCAGATACGAAAGATTTCAAAACACTTGAGGCCACGGGTGCAACAACAAATGCAAATTTAGTTCTAGAGAGTGTCGAAGATTTTTCACAAACCGTTGTACTACCTCTTTTGCACGGGCCAATGGGTGAAGATGGCACAGTGCAAGGGTTGCTAGAACTTGCACATGTTGCTTATATCGGTGCGGGTGTGCTTGGTAGCGCAATTGCAATGGACAAGAGTGTCGCCAAACAGATTCTCGCCGCAAATAATATTCCACAACCAAAGTTCATCACAGTGCGCGACAGCGATGATCACAACGCTGCAGTCGAAACCGCAGTTAGAGAACTGGGGCTCCCAGTATTTGTCAAGCCCGCAAATATGGGTTCATCAATTGGTGT
>CAMCZA010000046.1 GCA_945885515.1 Ferrithrix thermotolerans DSM 19514
AACGCTGTGGCAGTGAGCGGTGCCAACATTCCTTTAACTGGTTCGAATCGACGGATGAATCCCACGCAATCCATTGGTATTGGCGGAGTGATATCTAATCTTGCAACGCCTACTTTTAAGTTGGTTTTCACTTTCACAATAATTCCCCCAATAGTAATTAATTTAAGTGCACTACTAATTATTCAATAACAACTTCTGCAAATACTCCCTCAGAAAATAACTCTCAGTCGTATTATCAACACGATCACATCCCCACTTCTCCATCCACACAAATTCGCTCGCAATCCAACCCGAGTAGCCATTTTTGACAAGTCCTGAAATGAGCAACTCAAGATTCAGTTGATTATCACAGACTCGAGTCTGCATAACGCCAGGACCAGCTGGTCGGATCTGTACATGCCGAGTGCGTGAAATTAGTGGCAACATAGATTCAACCGAACACCCAAGAAATCCAAAATGAGATGGATCAAGAGTGATCGTTAACCCAGGACATAACTCAAGCAATTTCAAGGTCGAAGTTGGATCTTCAATCAACGATCCGACGTGTGGCTCAACGGATGTTGCTAGCCCCTCTTTTAACGCGAGTGATGCAAGAACCGAAAGTCTTTGGGCTGACAAATTTAACGCTTCATCGTGACTTACCCCAGGCTCCACAACTCCTGGCAGAAGCGTTATCCCTTTTGCCCCAACAATTTTAGTAAAACGAACTACTGCTGAAAATATTTCTTGGAGTTTCTCCCAGTCACCATCTAACGTGCTGGTCGGAGAAAGTTTTTCAAGCGTTGAATCTGAAGTAAGAAACACGTCAGCAACTACTAGGCCTTCTTGTCTGACAAGATCAAGCGTTCGATTTGCAACCAAAACCGGCTCTGCTAGGACATCTGGAACTGTCACATGGGTTTGCGTGTTAAATATTCCGATATCAACTGCTTTGAAGCCAAGTTCTGATACGACTTTCAAGACTGATTCGTGACTCAATTTTGGCCACGTATAGTCGCTGCAAGATAGACCTAATACCATCTCAAAAAGTCCCTTAGCTCATCGCATTCGGTATTTCTGAACAACTGCTTCTTTGATTTCAACACCAAGACCTGGTCTATTCGGTGCAGAAATAAATCCGTCAGTGTGCCAAAAAGGCTGTTCAACTAATTCATGCTGCATTGGGTTTTCAATCGGCTTAAGTTCAAAAAGCAAACATCTATTTGACGAAGCAGATAGAGCCAAACTTGCTGCCGTGATAATTGCGCTACTCCAAGCGTGCGCGTTGAACCAGAGTTGCGATTGTTCTACTAATCCAATCAATTCTCTAAAACCGGTAATTCCGCCTACTCGACCCGGATCACATCCAACAACATCTACTATCCCTGACTCGATAAGTCTTCGATATTGGTCTGTAGACCAACATCGTTCACCAGTACCAACCAACGTGGTGCAATGCGACCGCAGGTGCTTAAAGCCTTGAATATCCCAAGGTTCTAATGGCTCTTCAATCCAGCGAAGATCATATTCTTCAAATGCCATGGTTATTTCTGTTGCATAAGATGCGTCCCACCGAAGATGTTGACCTCGGTCAAACATAATGTCTGGCTTTGGACCGAAGCTCTCGCGCAGCATCTTCATGAAATTCACATCGCGATCGAATTCATAACCGAGACGAGCTTCGCCTTTTTTGCCTAAGCCAATTTTTACGCCTTGGAAACCACTCTCAACATATTTTGTGTGTTTTTTAACTTCGTCTTCTAAAGATGCGCTAAACGCGTGTGTTGAAGCAATCACAGGAATTTTCGTTTGGACTGCACCACCAAGCATCGTGATCAAAGATTGACCGGAAATTTTTCCACGAAGGTCCCATAACGCAATGTCAATGGCACTGCGCGCAAACGCCGCAATTCCCTCCGGGCCATACCACCACGATCGAGCAGCGATATCTCGATAAATAGCTGTATTTTCAAGTGGGTCGCGACCAATCAACAAATCGCTCATTCCATTGATGATCACTTCTGTTGCCCGACAGGCTTCGGGCCACATTGAAATGGCTTCACCCCACCCGACTATCCCGTCATTCGTCTCAATTCGACATAAAGTCAAATTTCGAATTGAGCCGTTATCATTTGGCTCTGGATACGAAACCGAAATCGGCTCTACTTTTAAAATCTTTGACATCTTAATCCCCACAAGCCTTATAAGTAAAGGCTCTAACTACTGGTAACGATTCCAACAATAGTGAGTGCGTTTGTATTTGTCAATTCCCTACAGAGTCCACCTTACTAGGACACGAAATTTAAACGCAAAAATTAAATTGGGGGCGTTGATGTAGCTCGAGCAATGTAATGAGTCGAAAGAACTCGTATTTGAGGACCATGGCCCTCTATTGCATCAAGCAAAACTTGTGCGGATACCCGACCAAAACTGTATGGGTCTCGAGAAACGACACTTATTGGTGGGCTTGATAACTCGAGAAATGAGACTTCGTCACATGCGATGAATGCAACTTCGCGACCAATAGTTAAGCCGAGAGACCTGATCCCCTTTAACACGCCCTCCGATGACTGTACACCTCCAGCCAAAATAGCTGTCGGTTTTAGATCACTTGAAAATAGGTCAATAACAGCTTCTTCTGCAAAGTCGGAATCATAACTACCTGATCGAAGTAACTCCATTGGAAACTTCAAACCAACTTCTTTAAAGGCGTCTTCAACACCCTTTAACCTTTCTCGTCCTGCTCGAACAGTAACTGGACCTGTAACCAATGCAATTCTACGGTGGCCAAGCTGCAGCATATGTCTCACAGCATCACGAACACCTGAACGATGATCAATTTGAACAAACGAGGCAGTGACATCCACAAGATCTCGGTCGAGAACCACGACATGTCCTTTAAACTGTTGCAAGGCTTGTAGTGTTTCGACTTCTGTCTCGGCAACAAGTGATGCAATGATCCCGTCTGCTCTACGTCGGGCAAGTAAGTTCAAGTGACTTGTTTCTACTTCTGTGTCACCATCTGAGTTGGTCAGCAAAAGCAGGTATCCGTGCGCTCGGAGAACGTCATCAGCGCCTTTTGCGATTAACGAGAATAATGGACTTGAAATATCGCGCACGAGAAAACCGACTGTCCGTGTTGATCCACTCCTCAAACTTGATGCCAAAAGATTTGGCTCAAATCCAAGCTTCTTGGCGGCATCCGTCACTTTTTTTTTCAAAGCCTCACTGACATCAGGGTGATCACTTAATGCGCGGGAAACACTGGAAATCGCTACTCCAGCTTTTTTAGCTACATCTTCCATCGTCGCTGCACGCGCAGGAATCTTCTTACTTACCATAATTACCTCTATTCAGAAATATTTTATTCAATACCTAAGTCAACAGCCATTCGAGACCGACGCAACTTATCAAGAGCAGTTCTGGGAATATTATTCACAAAAAAATACTCTTTCGGCCTCTTAAACGGGGCTAAATTCTCTAGCACAAAAACATCTATCTGTTGCTGAGAAACAGAGCCAACTATTGCTGCACACAACTTCTGGCCCCACCTTTCATCTTCCACCCCAAATACGACTACATCTTCAATCCCAGCCAGATTCTGAAGCACGAACTCGATTTCAACTGGGTATATGTTTACTCCTCCGGAGACAACCAAATCATCTCGCCTACCTCGCAGATACAGGTACCCGTCCTCATCCAAATACCCAAGATCGCCAACTGTAAAAAAATCGCCGTTCCAAGCTTCCGAAGTTTTTGGAGGGTCGTTCCAATACTCCCAACGTGCATAACTTGGGCAACTTGACCAAATCACTTCATCTTGACCAACAAGAAGTTTCCGATTACTTCTAGCTTTTCCAACTGTTCCCGGTCTATCTAGCCATTCGGTAGACGAGCAGACCGAAAACTGTCCTTCAGTAGAACCATAAAACTCCCAAACTTTATTGATACCAATTTCGTTAATCACAATTCGCTTCAACTTGTCTTCACACTTAGACCCAGCGTGTAGCACTAGTCGTAACGACCCCAGTTCGCCAATGTGCCCTGATTCAACCAGCCTTTGAAGATGAGTCGGAGTGCAAAATGTCGTTGTTGGTTGGGTTTCCCTAATTGATTTTACAATTTCATCTGCTTTGAATTTACCAGGCACCACGATTGAGCCACCAGCCAACAATGTACTTAATGACAATCTGATTGGCGCGGAGTGATACAACGGAGAACACACAAGGTGCACATCTTCTGCGCAAAATGACCACTGTTCGATTTCTTCAGACCATAATTTTTTAGCGTCAGTCTCGTCTAGAAGCGGTGAAACAACCCCCTTTGGAGTGCCGGAGGTTCCAGACGTGTACAACATCGGTCGAGTCAAGGGAATCATCGAGATCTCGTCAGTACCACCACAAAATAAATCCGCAAGTTTTTTTGGAGAATCGATTATCGCCACTGAATCAGAATTCTCTACGATGGGTGTTCGTTCACTAATCAAGAGTTGAGGATTAACAACAACGGGAACTACGCCACTGCGTAAAGCTCCCCCAATTGCAAACAATAGATTTGCGGAGCTCTCAACACAAAACAAAACGCGATCACCAGGTGAAACGCCTAGTCTCCTGATCCCATTTGCGGCTTTTGATTGGAATCTTTCCGAATCATTTGATGAAATAACAATGTCAGACTGAGTCATCAAATATCTAATTCTTTCAATTTGATAAATTATTGAAAACTACTGGTGGACTCTTCGGTAATTGCTTGGTGTCAGCTACGCCGACAATCAATTCGGAAATTGCATCTTTTAGCGGTAATTGGAAACCAGAATCACGTATTGCAGTCAAGTGTTCCAACCGTATGTTATGGCCGCGGTGGGTTACGAATTTGACGTTCGAAATTCTCGAGATGTCTTCAAGCGGGTTGCCAACAACCGCCATCAGATTTGCTATCGCGCCTGGTTTTATAACTCCGATCTCTCCAGTTAGACCCAAAACATCAGCGGCATCGTTGGTCGCCATTCTTATCGCATCTTTAGGATCGATTCCAGATTCAACGATCAGAGCCAATTCATCATGAACTGCAAAGCCCGGGATCACATATGGCCAGGGGGTGTCAGTGCCAATAACTATTCGGCACCCTCTCCTTGATATTTCCCGTAAAGCCCGCTTCATCGTAATCAGGCTCTCTTGCCTCTTCATCTTCAACTCGGGGTCCAAGTTTCGATGCGGAAATCGCGCCCAAGCAGATCTTATGTGAGGATGAACCCACTCTAATCTTTTGTCGTAAAAAAACGTACTCTCATTTATCCGACTCAACCTGTCCCAGACCATTAATGTCGGGCACATCGTAGTTTTGTTTTGCAAGAACTGTTCAATACATTCATCTAAATAATCACTGTCAGAGAAAGGGCTTTCACCCCCGTGCTCGTGGTGAATACATCCAGTCAAGTGTTCAATCTCATCTACTGCGATACTTGACGCATCTAATGCGTTCACTCCGCCAAGGTGAGCTAACACATATTTAGAAAGACTATGAGCAGTCTCAACGGCTGACGCCATTAAGTTTTTATCTAAGTTCACATAAAGCTTGATTGCATCAACACCAGCAGCCACTAAATTTTGGACGTTCTTTATAATCTCATCGCGACTACTATTTGCGAGACTGATTTTTGGCCAATTGACGAGGCTCCCATCTAACGTCGGTCCGCAACATTGGATTGTTGGTCCAGAAAGTGGGTCGACTTTGGTTCTTTCGCGAACATTTAGAACCCATTCGAGATTGTTTCCAGTATCTCTTACCGTCGTCACTCCAGCTGCCAAAAAACTGGGCAACATCCAATCACTCAAATGAACGTGAGCATCTATGAGACCTGGCAACAGAGTCATGCCTACCAAATCGATTCGTGAAATATCTTTCAAAGAACCTACATCAACAATCGCAGAGATGTACTCTCCTTCAATAATTACTGCCTTATCTTTCAATAGTGATTGACCATCCCATACTCCCGAAGGAACGATTGCCCATTGCTCAAGTTGGTCGGACAAACAAAAATCCAATCTCGTGAAAGATAAAAAGTCTCCAAATCAGAGTCAGATCAGATACTACTTTATTTCAATATTCTCTTTTGCTTGTTGTGAAAACACTCTTACCATCCGAAATCTGCTCAAACTGAATCGATAAGTCGCAAGGCGACTTCGTTTGCAAGTAGTCGACCTGCGCGAGTTAGAACTATTTGGTTTTCGCGCTGTTCGAGCAACTCGCTCATTTCCAAGAGATCTTTCGGCAAAAACGAATCGACTGATACCCCCTCGCGTGTGCGCACCAGAAGTTGCAACGCTTCACGTTTGCGAGTTTGTCTATCGAGCGTTTCGCTTGAAGACTCAGGTGACTCGCCCGCCATCACAAGTTCGATATATCTCTCGGGAGTGCGAACATTCCACCAGCGTCGGCCATCTTGGTGCGCGTGAGCCGCACTTCCGAATCCTTCGTAGTTGCCTTGCTGCCAATACAGCGAATTGTGCTCGCATTCGTGGCCAGGTTTTGCCCAATTCGAAATCTCATAATTTGATAAACCGTTCGCCGCAAAGACTTCGTCGACAACAATGTATTTATCGGCCTGGTCATCGTCGTCTGGATGACGCGCAGGTTGCGTTGCCAATGCAGTATTTGGTTCTACTGTCAACCCGTACGCCGATACATGTGGTGGATCAAGTGCAACAACATCTCTCACGGTTCGCGACCAATCATCAACAGTCTCGCCGGCGGCGCCGTAAATTATGTCGAGATTAAAAGTCTGGAACCCTGCTTGACGCACATATGACACGGCTCGTTGAACATTTTCAGGATTATGTGTTCTGCCAAGAGATTTGAGCACATGATCAACAGTTGATTGCACCCCAATGCTGACACGATTTACGCCACTCGCACGAAATGTCTGCATCATCGGCAGAGTTATGTCGTCGGGGTTGCACTCGACGGTGACTTCGGCGCCAATCGCAAGTGGTATCTCTGCCAGCACACTCATCAATTCGTCTGCGGGCACCAAAGTAGGCGTGCCGCCACCAATAAAAACTGAAGTTGCATTGGGCATACCGTTGGCAATGCTGCGGCGAATATGTGTGCACATTGCCGCGAGATAGTTGCTAGTTAGTTGATGCCGATCTGTAAATGTTGCAAACGCGCAGTAATCACATTTCTTTGCACAAAATGGAATGTGTACATACACACCGAACCCGGGGTGCATTTATTTCAACTTTGTGCAGTTGGTGGCACGAACAACAAATCAAGTTCTGCAAGTCTTGGTCCAACTTGATCAATCGGGATGTCGAGCATCACGGCGATCGCACGCGTGTCATGTGCACGAACAGTGATCACCTTGCCATTAAAGTCTTGACGCTGTACTTGAATCATCCGCAAAAAACGCTCAAGCATCTTAAATTCGAGACCCGACCGCAGCGAAAGTTTCGCGACATCGATTCGTAACTTCGTTGGCGCTGACGCACCTGGTTGATTGTCTTCAACTCTCATCGGATCACGAGGTAACAGCTGATCAATCGTTACCCCATAAAATTTTGCCAACTTTTCAAGACGCGGCACAGAAATCGCGCGCTCACCACGCTCATATGCGCCGAGAACAGACGCCTTGAACTGCTCACGTGACTGCAATTCAACTTCGTTCAGTGACAAGCTTTTTTGTTGACGAATTGCACGCAACCGTTCTCCTACCATTCTTGAAAAAGGTGATTGCTCGTTCAGTTCGTCGTCGGTTGGGCTCATAGTTGGTTTCGTTTTCGTCGGTGATCCGACATTAGAACAGCAGCGCTAATGGCTGCGGTTTCGGCGCGCAAAACCGTGTCACCAAGCGAAACCAGACCAGCGCCGACCCCAGATTCTTGTTCTGAGAAACCCCCTTCTGGGCCAATCGCAATCGTGCAATGGGTGGCATCAAGTGGTGCCCCATTTGGGTCGGCAATAAACAGTTCAGGAATTGCAGACATCTCAGTGACATCACGAACATTGGGCAACCAAGTTCGACGAGACTGCATCGCCGCTTCTCTGGCAACCCGACGAAGCCGTGAAATATTTTTGCCTGCGCGATCTTTGTCCCAGCGCACCACGCTGCGCGAGGTTGCTGCCAACAAAATAATTTCATCAATTCCAATTTCGGTAAGTTTTTGTACGGTCCACTCGGGGCGATCCCCCTTGACCAGCGAAAATGCAACCGTGAGTTTAGAAATTGGTTGTGCCTGCACAAAGGTCTCGCTTGTCACTTCAACAGTTGCATCGGCACCAACCCTGCAGGAGCGCCAGTTTCCTTTGCCGTCACTTACCGTGACTGGGTCACTCGTTGTAACTCGTAACACTCGCAACAAATGATGCGCGTCTAGTTCGTCAAGAATTGGCGTATCAATCGCGTCAACAAACACATGCGCTGTTGAATCGCGAAGAGTAGAGATCACGAAAATGCAGACTTAATTTTCGATTTCACTCGACTTTCTTGTGAGGAGACGGATTCATCACGCAATTTCGCTAGTTCTTCCAGCAGTTCTCGCTCACGTGAACTCAGTTTCTTTGGCACGACTACAGAGACTTGAACTCGCAGGTCGCCGCGATTTTTGCCACGACCGCGTCCACCTTGATTCAAAAATGGAACACCCCTGCCTTTCAGGACAAATTCATTGCCGTGTTGAACACCAGCGGGGACAATCAGTACTTCATCACCGTCAAGTGTTGCTAAAACAAACTCTGCACCAAGTGCAGCCTGGGCAATTGAAACTTTGACCTCGGTCAGCAGATCATCTTCTTCACGACGGTACATTTCGTGGGCGCCAACTTCAATATGCACATATAGATCGCCTGCTTCGCCGCCTCGGGGTCCAACACCACCCCGACCACTGACTCGCATTGTTTGACCAGTTGCGATACCAGCAGGAATTTCTATTTTGTGCGTCTGCTCGCGAGTTACACGACCCTCGCCGCGACAAGATGAGCATGGCGACTCAATATTTTGTCCAGTTCCACGACACCTGCTGCACGGACTTGCAGTAACCATCTGCCCGAGAATACTTTGACGAGTGCGACGAATTTGTCCGCTTCCACCGCAATCCGAACAGTTTACAATTTCGGTCCCGGAAGCAGCGCCTGAACCACCGCAGTCGTCGCATCGAACCGCAGTGCGAACCGAGACAGACGATGTGCAGCCAAAAACAGCCTCAGCAAATTCAATTTCAAGTCTTGTTTCAAGATCTGGCCCGCGTTGTGGACCTGACTGCTGACGACCACCACCCCCGCCGAACGGCGAATCGCCCCCGAAGAAAGCATCGAAGATCGAACCGAAACCTGCACCGCCACCAAATGGCGAACCACCTGCACCACTAGATCCACGACCGCCACCAGAAATTCCTGCTTCGCCAAACTGGTCGTATCGTGCACGAGTCTCTTGATCAGACAAAACTTCGTAAGCCCGACTTACTTCTTTGAATTTTTCTTCGGCTTCAGGGTTATTTGGATTCGCATCTGGATGCAATTCGCGTGCCAATTTGCGATAGGCGCGTTTCAACTCTTCCTGGTTTGCAGATGGAGAGACGCCCAACAACTGATAAAAATCTGTGGCCATTATTTTTAATTCTCAGTTAAGCGACGGCCGAGACGATCGCTGACGAGTTCAACGGTTGCAAGCGCTTGCGGATAATTCATGCGCGTCGGCCCAAGCACACCCACTGTGCCAACTGATTCGCCATCTGCCATCACAGGTGCAAGCACCACAGAGCAAGCCGAGAGCGGTTCAACACCGTGTTCGGCACCAATCGCAACTGACAACCCACGATTCAGCATGTCGCGCACCAAAGTAACAACCACATATTGCTGCTCAAGGGTGTGCAGGACATTTCGCACAATCTCTACGGCGTCAAACGCCTCGGCCATCTGGGCGGCACCACCAACAAAAAATGTCTCATCATTTCTGGTTCGATCAAGTGCTTCAAGCACTCGACTCGACAACTCACTCACCGCATCAGAAGTTTTGCGATTCGTAAGCCGATGCTTGGGCACGTCTCGCAGAGGTATATTCATCATCAAGTTTTGTAATTTAGAAGTTGCAAGCAAAATATCTTCGTCAGAAATATCGAGACCAACTTCAATCTGCTCGTTCTCGACGACGCCGTTAGACAACACCACGACAACAGTGATGTGATGGCTCGAGAGACGCACGAGTTGCAACGACTTGACAGTGGCAATTTCTACAGTTGGGCCAATCACGACGGATGCATAATTCGTTAACTGGGTCAGCAACATTGATGTGCGTTGCAGGGTTTCCTCGAGACGAAAATGAGCACTCTCAAAAAAACTTCCAACTTTGGCTTGCTCAAGAGAACCTAATGCTCCATTGGGCACGAGATTGTCCACAAAAAATCGATAGCCCTTATCAGTCGGTATTCGCCCCGCCGAAGTATGTGGATGAGTTAAAAAACCTTCGCGTTCAAGTGCCGCCATGTCGTTGCGAACAGTCGCCGACGAGACAGCGAATTCGTTGGATTTGGCAATATGCGACGAACCCACCGGTAAAGCGGTGGCGATGTACTCCTCGACGATTGCTCGGAGGATGGCAGTTTTACGATCATCAAGCATTTGTTACCTTTTAGACTACCGAGCGATTGATTTCCCCGCTTAATTTATAACGATTCAGAGCCTCGTCGCGTTCTTTTGAATGGTCAACAATCGGCCCCACATAGTTATTGAAAAGCCCGCTGTCGGCAAGCCATGGAGAGTGCACAAATTTTTTCGGGACATCGCGTAATTCCGGAATCCACTCTCGAACGAAATTGCCGTCTGGATCAAATCTTTCACCCTGTAGAACAGGATTAAAAACACGAAAATACGGAGCGGCATCGGTACCAGTACCTGCTGTCCACTGCCACCCATGATTGTTTGATGCAATGTCACCATCTACCAAATGTTTCATAAAAAACTTTGCGCCCCACTGCCATGGCAGATGTAAATCTTTCACCAAAAAACTCGCCGCAATCATCCGCACACGATTATGCATCCAGCCCGTCGCCAGCATCTGACGCATTCCGGCATCAACAATTGGATACCCAGTCGCGCCATCGCACCATTGCGCAAATAATTTTTTTGCACCTGCGCCAGTGTCGACT
>CAMCZA010000047.1 GCA_945885515.1 Ferrithrix thermotolerans DSM 19514
GATCTGATGTCTGCCAGCACTGCGAACGCTTGCCAAATTTCACGCTCAAGACCAGCATTACGAATCTCTTCACGCACAATGAAATCTGCGTTCTGTAAAATCGCAACTTTATCTGGCGTGACTTCGCCAATAATTCGCACACCCAAACCTGGGCCAGGAAACGGTTGCCGCCAAATAATTTCATCTGGCAAACCCAACTGCGAGCCAAGTGCACGTACTTCATCTTTAAAGAGTGAACGCAGTGGCTCAACGAGTTTGAGAGTCATATCTTCTGGCAAACCACCCACATTGTGATGACTCTTAATCACACTCGCGGTACCATCTTGACCACCGCTCTCAATCACATCTGGATAAAGCGTTCCTTGCACCAAAAATTTTGCATCAGTCAAGCCACCCGTATTCTCTTCGAAGATTCGTACAAATAACTCACCAATTGCCTTGCGTTTATCTTCTGGTTCGGTGACACCAGCAAGCCGATCAAAAAATCGTGAGCCAGCATCAACATGAACCAGCTCAATGCCCATCACGCGGTGAAAAGTTTCAACAATCTGCACACTTTCATTTTTGCGCATCAAACCAGTGTCTACATATATGCAAGTAAGTTGCTTGCCGACCGCTTGATGCACGAGTGCGGCCGCAACCGCCGAATCAACACCGCCAGATAGTCCACAAACAACTCGCTCATTGCCAACACGCTCACGGATTTCACGAACTTGCGTATCAATTATCGACTCCATTGTCCACGAAGGTTTGCATCCTGCAAGACGATAAATAAATTGCCGCAAAATTTCTGTGCCCTGTTGCGTGTGCATCACTTCTGGGTGAAACTGCACCCCCCAAATCTTTTTCGCCGCGCACTCGATCACTGCCATCGGTGCGTCGGGCGTTGAAGCGGTGGCGACAAAACCAGCGGGTGTTTGCGTAACGGCATCAAAGTGACTCATCCAAACACTCAGTTCGCTGTGACCAGCATCGGTCAATAAAGTTGAGGATGAACCAGCGATGCGTTGCAAAGTCGTGCGACCATATTCGCCCTTGCCGCCACGCGCAACAACTCCACCAAGTTGTTGGGCTATCAATTGTGTGCCATAGCAAATTCCAAAAATTGGCACACCAAGTTCGTATATCGCCGGATCAAGCATCGGCGCACCATCAACATGCACACTTTTTGGTCCGCCAGACAAAATAATTGCGGCGGGCTTGCGCGCCTTAAGTTCACTCGCTGTTATTCGATGCGACACGATTTCTGAATACACCTTGGCTTCACGAACCCGACGAGCAATCAATTGTGCGTATTGCGCGCCAAAATCAACAACCAACACGACCTGAGATTGGCTTGATTGTGCTTGTGTGTTCAATGCCATAATCAGCCTCAACATTAGTTCGTATTTGTTGCAAACTCATCGCGAGATGGCACGATGAATGAGTGAAAAAGTTGCTGTTGATGTTCGTTGTGTCAGCGCTAGCACTATCTGTCAACGGGCAGGCTCTGGCCAGCAACACAGGCACGACAGACACGAGCGTTCCTGCGATTTACGATCTCGAAAATGAACCGTCTCAATGTATTGGACTGCTGCCAAGACCCGGTTGCGGCAAAAAGCCCGAAGACGCCGGTGAGCGTGGCGGTGCACTTCAGTACTCTGTTTTTGGTTTGATGATCACTGGTCTTGGTGTCATCGGCTTGGGCATGGTGCGCGGAATCAGAAAACAGAAGCCACAATCATGAGAACCAAATTTCGAAATGCGCTGAGCACGAGGCCCCGACTTTTTGGTGTGATTTTTGTAATGCTCGCCGGTGCTGGCTATGGCACTGGCCCGTGGTTCGCAAAAAATCTCGAACGCAACGGTGCTAACCCGATGGGTTTTCTTACAGCACGTTTTGTTATTTCAGCAATCCTTTTGATTGCAATTCGAGTCATTCGTAGACGCAATACAATTTGGCCAAGCAACACTGACGCAATCAAAATATTTTTGCTAGGTGCATACGGATTTTTTATTTCGCCACTTCTCTACTTCATCGCGCTACACGAGATAGATTCTGGGTTGGTCGTTGTAATTTTTTATATTTACCCTGCAATCGCAGTGCTTCTTTCGTGGATGATCTATAAGCACAAACCAAACCTCGTGATCACGATCTGCCTTTTCACAACGCTGACGGGAGTGTGGCTAACCGCTGGGCAAGTTGGCAACGGAAACTTGCGTGGCATCTTGATGACACTTCTATCGGCAATAACTCATGCAATTTATGTCGTAGCCGCCGGAAGTATTTCAAAAAAAGCAGACCCACTAACGATGTTGACGATTGCGCTCACAGGTGCGGCATCGGCGTTTGTTTTAGTTTCTCTAGTCGGCCCAAGCTCACTCGACCCAGAATTTCCTGTCAACAATCAAGGCTGGATGTTAGTTCTCGCAATGGCTTTTTTGATCACGATCGTCGCGACCGCATTATTTTTTGCGGGCATCAAGCGCATCGGGCCAGGTGTCACATCAATGGTCGAAACATTCGAAGCCGTCGTAACAATTTCAATTGGCGTGCTTCTTATTAACGAGTCAGTGACTTCAATTCAGATTCTTGGCACCGTAATTGTGCTTGGATCAATAGTTGCAATCGGGCTTGCCGAATCAAAAGCAGAAACACTGACTGGCACGCGCCCAGATTCGCATAGTGGAACTGTGCTCGACCTGCCAATATCCTAGAAAAGTAAGTAATCAATAAATCAATACAACTTAATAACAGAACTTCTTGCAGGGTTGGGTGTGATTCCCTATCGGCGGTATAGCCCGCGACTCTCACGAGAAATCGTGAGACTGATCTGGTGTGACTCCAGGGCCGACGGTTAAAGTCCGGATGGAAGCAAGAAGACGGTCTGGTCGTATACGGTGCATACGCATTGTGCGACTCGTCGTCGGTTGACCCTGCTTTTCGTTCGCCGACGAAAGAGATAACCAGTGAACGATCAACAGGCGATGCAAACTGCAATTATTGCCGCCGATCGCGCGCGCCTTATTTCGCGACCGAACCCATGGGTGGGCGCAATCATCGTCACACAGTCTGGCGAAGTTTTTGAAGGATCAACCAGTCGCGTTGGTGGCCCACACGCAGAAATTTCGGCGATTCGCGCAGCCGGAAAACTTACAGTTGGCGCGACTATATATACGACACTTGAACCGTGTGATCACACCGGTCGCACTGGCCCGTGTACGAAAGCAATTATTGATTCTGGCATCACGCGCGTTGTCGTTGGCATCGTTGACCCCGATGAAAAAGTTTCTGGTCGCGGAGTCGCACGACTGCGCCAAGCTGGCATCACAGTTGATCTCGGTTTGATGGCCAACGAAATCACGGCTCAACTCGCACCGTATATTCATCACCGAAAAACAAAACGACCATTTGTGGTTTTAAAAATGGCGACAACACTTGACGGTCGCACTGCTGCCGCTGACGGCACGAGCATGTGGATCACCGGCGAAACTGCGCGCAGTCGTGTACAAATTTTGCGCGCACAGAGTGATGCAGTAGTTGTTGGTGCCGGCACCGTGCGCAGAGACGATCCACAACTCACTGTTCGAGATGTTGAAGGCGACTCACCACGACGCATTGTGCTCGGTGAAGTATCCAACGAAGCGCGAGTAAACCCGTGCACGCAGTGGCGCGGTTCACTTGTTGACCTACTCGATGAACTCGGTGGGCAAGATGTGCTGCAGTTACTTGTCGAAGGCGGGCCAACTGTGGCTGCGTCGTTTCATCGTGAAGGTTTGATTAATCAGTATGTGTTGCATCTTGCACCCGCATTGAGTGGCGGCAACGATGGTCTCGGCGTGTTTGAAGGCGCAGGGATCGCCACGATGGCAGATCTATGGCGCGGTCACATCGTTTCGACTCAACAACTGGGTGACGATCTGGAAATAATTATTGAATCAAACCCCCAATTACAGGAGAAGAAAAAATGAACAAGTCAGCTGATAAGCCAAACGATAAGCCAACACACGATCCAGACTTTGCAGAAACCGAACAAATTATTGCTGCAATCGCCCGTGGCGAGATGGTCGTAATAGTTGACGACGAAGATCGCGAAAACGAAGGCGACCTAATAATGGCAGCGCAGTTTGCCACTGCAGAGAAACTTGCATTCATGGTGCGCCATACTTCAGGCGTTGTTGTTGCACCACTAACTGGTGAGCGCTGCGATGAGTTGCGTTTGCCGATGATGGTTGACAACAACACCGAAAGCCATCGCACTGCATTCACTATTTCGGTTGATTTGATGGAAGGCACAACGACTGGAATCTCCGCGGCCGACCGCGCGGCTACTTTGCGCGGACTTGCTGATCCAAAAATAATTCACAGTGCATTCGCTCGGCCAGGACATATTTTTCCATTGCGCGCCCGCGATGGTGGCGTTCTCAAACGAGCGGGTCATACCGAAGCAGCCGTCGATTTGGCGCGACTAGCCGGATGCGAACCGGCTGGTGTTATTTGTGAAATTCAAAACGATGACGGCACAATGTCTCGCGTTCCTGAACTTAAAAGTTTTGCGAAACAACACGGTTTATTGATCTCGTCGATTGCTCGGTTGATTGAATATCGTCGCCACAACGAACGACTCGTCGAGCGGATGGGTTTGGCCAATGTGCCGACAGAGTGGGGCAACTTTGATTGCGTTGCCTACCGCAACACAATTGACGGCATTGAGCATCTGGCGTTTGTGCTCGGCGATGTAGCAAGTGGCGCACCAGTTCTGACACGCGTGCACAGTGAATGTTTAACTGGCGACGTGTTCGGAAGTCGTCGCTGTGATTGTGGACCCCAACTCGCAACTGCAATGCAAGCAGTACAAACTGAGGGCCGTGGCGTTGTTGTTTATCTGCGCGGACACGAGGGTCGCGGAATCGGCATTGGTCATAAAATTCGTGCGTATTCGTTGCAAGATGAAGGGCTCGACACAGTTGACGCAAATCTTGAACTTGGTTTACCTGTTGATAGTCGCGAATACGGAATCGGCGCACAAATTTTGGCTGACCTGGGCGCGCGCGAGTTACGGCTGATGACAAATAATCCTGCAAAATACGGTGGCATTGCTGGCTACGGATTAAGTGTCGTTGAGCGAGTTTCGATCGTCACCGAGAGCACACCCGAGAACGCTTCATACTTAGCAACAAAGCGCGACCGACTCGGACATTTTTTTGCTGCCAGTGACGAACAAACTAAACCAAAGTCAAAACCTAACAAGAAATAATTATTACTATTTATCGGAGAACCAATGACTACTTTTAGTTACGACGCCACAAAAACTACAAACCCTGCCATGCGTGTGGGAATCGTCTGCTCGCGGTTCAACGAATTTATTGTGCAGGCGCTACTTGACGGTGCTCATCGCGGGCTCGCAAAATGTGGAGTTGACGCCAAAAAAATTGATGTCGCGTGGGTGCCAGGTGCTTATGAAGTGCCGCTTGCCGCACGCACGATGGCGATCTCAGGTCGTTATGAAGTTTTGGTTGCGCTCGGAGCAGTGATTCGCGGTGACACAGCGCATTTCGAATATGTTGCAGGGCCGTGTGCTGACGGCATCGCTCGCGTGCAACAAGACACGGGTGTGCCAATTGGTTTTGCGGTGTTGACAACTGAAAATATCTCTCAAGCCACCGAGCGTTCGGGCCCTGGTGCTGGCAACAAAGGAGAAGAAGCCGCGATCGGCGCCGTCGAGATGTGGCACGTCCTCCAAGCCATCCGCACTCGCTAGTTCACTTATTAGTTGACTTACTTTGCGCCGAATTTGAGACGTGCGCACACATTGCAACTCAGCGATGCATACCTGCGTCGCGAAACGAGGATCACATGGGCATCGCCCAAACTGCTCTCGTCGCGGTTTCGAGCTTTTTAACCGTCATCGCTTCCCCCGTAACAGTTGCCGAGCCCGATCAGAACCGCGATTTCGCATACATAGAATCTGTTGCTTTCAATACTTCGCTACGCGACTTTGATCGCTCACGGTTTATGTGGCGTCGCCAACAGCCTTGGTTTGACTGGTCAACAGATGGTTGCTCGGTGCCAATAGTCGGCAACGAGGGCAGGTCGTTTAATTTCGCAAGCGCATGTCGCCGCCACGACTTTGGATACCGAAATCTAAAAATGCTTGACCGCCGTTACAACTGCTACGGACTAGTTGACGGCAATGTTTGCAGCACTAATTCATGGAGTTATGGCCGATTTTGGAACGCCGAACAACGGTCAAGAATCGATGAGCAATTTCAGCGAGACATGTTTGAATCTTGTACCAGTCGTGCGCGTTCTCGGCGCGTGCGCTGCGAAGCCTGGGCAATCACATTTTTTCAAAGTGTCCGCACAATAGGCGGACCCTAACTATGGCGATTAGCGATTCACAGTCAACATCATCACTTGCAACAACATTCGGGCAGTCGCCCCCCAAATAGTTTCATCATCCAGATAAAAGAAATTTATTTGAAACTCACGATCAGGAAACACCCAATATTCTTGGCTGTAAGTGTCGGCGCGTGCAAGTTCGCGCAGTGGCACCGTAAATACACGATCAACTTCACTATTCATCGGATGCATTTTCGGTATAAATTTATATTTAGCAACAACCGGAACGATATGTGAGTTACTAACAACGGTGGCCATGCCATTAAGTTCACTAATTATTTCGGCTTCATCGGGTGAGATTCCAATTTCTTCATGCGTCTCGCGAAGTGCTGCATCAATCACTGTTTCGCCGTCATCGAGTCGCCCGCCAGGAAACGAAATTTCTCCACGATGATTGGTTAGTTGATGAGAGCGACGAGTCAAAATCACTTCAACTCCTCGCGCGCTTTGAAATAATCCAATTAAGACAGCCGATGCACGAGCCGCTGCTTGCGGTACTTGAGATTGCCGATCAGGACGAAATTCGACAAGTGCACGGGACACAAGATCTAGTGAATCAAGCGAACTCGTGTCTAAATCTTTGAACGGGTTGTCATCTATCAACCGCGCACTATCTGGTCGCGGGATATTCTGTGCGCCACCCGAACGCATTGCGCTACTGAGAAACTGGGGACCAACCGCGGGCTACAAGATCACGCAGAACGACATCTAGACCAGCAGTTTTTAGCACCGCCAATGTCTTGCCAGGCTGTTCTTCTCCGCGCTCCCAAGTCTCCCAAGCTGCGATAATTTTCTTCAGATCTGGTGCCGGTGGATCAAAACTCATATCCTCATCCTACGGCGACTAACTGCGACGAAAGACTTTCTTTGTGTAGTTAGTCGTCAGCGCAATCAACACAAGCGCAATCGCCACACCGACAAGTGTCATTCGTGTCGACTGATCAATTTCAAGCAGCGACGCACCAACAACGAGCGCAACAACATACAACCAGTCAATTACGCGATGAACCTGGCGTGAAATTATTTTGTATGCACTCAGGGGACCATCAACAACGGTGACATTGATCAATAACGCAACGCCATAGGCCGCCGTAATCAGTGAATATTCCGACTGCGCGCTGGTCAATATCAGCGCAGCAGCAACCAGATATTCAATGATCTGATGTAACCAAAAACCTCTCCCGCTTGGCTTGGCCGTTTGGCTCATTGTGGCAGCAAGTACTGATGCTCTCGCAAAAACTTCGCCCCCATCCTCGCCGGTGTCCTCTCACCTGGGGGTAACAAATTGACTACTCCTCTGAACCTCTTTTGGAGTTCGATATCCTCTTCAGACTCAAGCCAAGTGCCGTTTAATCTCTCCAACATTTCCTCAATTACTTCAATTATCTGACTTGGAGTATTTTTGACAAGGCTGTATTCAACCCCTATTCGACTTTCATCCACGGCCCATTCCACATTTTCTTTACGGCTCATCCATTCAAACGTTGCGAAGCTATTTTCTTTGATAAGCCACGGTAGTTGCATGATGAACAAATCACAATCAAGGTAGCCACCAGTAATGACAAATTGATCAGCAAACACGCACGGTATATTAAAAATTGACGCAAACCAATGGGACCCTGATCCGCCACCTGCAAATGAAAACAAACATCGTGAATAAAGCCAAACATCACCGAAAGGGCTTTGCTCTCCAAACGAATAATCATGAACTAGGTTTCCTAGATTCGTTGGAAGTTTTTCGTCTTCGAAAATCCCAGTGCGAACGACTGCTATTCCTTTTTTAGTTATCTCATTGATAGCCGGTACATATGATGCAATCTCCGGAATAATTTCAAAAAGATTGTCCTTGTTTCCTCTGCCCAAGTTGTTGTATCGATCTATTGCGTAGTCAGCACTCAGTCGATAGTTTTTTGAGGAGAACGCCAAACAAACAAACGGTCGCTCGGAACCAAGTGACATCCCGCGATCTAAGTCATTCCCTGAACTGATTTCCTCTTCTGTAAAAGTTAAAGTAGGAATACGGCGATTCCATAGTTCAAAACGTTCTTGCCCATTCGGAACAAGTCGACCCCTATCCTCAATTCTCGCAATTGGCAAAACAAATCTAAAGGCTTCGGCTAGAAAATACTGCTTTTTGCCAAGAATTGTTAGATGGCGTCTGTACATAAGAGCGAGTTGTGTATTTGGAAATGGAATCGGATACAGAACAAAAACAAATCTTTTGCCCAGTTGTCCCCGAGCCTTTATATTCTGAAGTCCAAATTCTAAATCTCTGATGAAAAACGAGATTTTGGATCGCCGAGTCTGCATCCGCCAGATTTCGATTGGACGAAAGAGGCTGAGGGGTACAAGCACGAGTGTTAGTACTGCACCGCCCATGACTTTGAAGCTGAGCGAGAAGAATCGCAGCACGATACGGCGCCTTGAATTACGCGCGCCGTGAACATCAAAAATCACTTCTTGATCGAACTTCTTTTTAAGTACGCGACGATTCATAATCTAAGACGCCTACTTTAATGCTTGAACGCAGGGCTGGCTAGATCTAAAAAAACCTAAAAAGTTCTGATGTAACCAAAAACCTCTCCCTTGAGAAGCGATGGCTTACATCATCCCCATTCCGCCACCTGGCATTCCGCCACCGCCGCCTGCGGCTGCGCCTGGTTTCTCAGGCTTGTCAGCAACGAGACATTCGATAGTGATTACAAGTGCGGCAATCGACGCTGCGTTTTGCAACGCTGCACGAGTTACTTTCGCTGGGTCAATGATTCCAGCCTTTACAAGATCGACATATTCACCAGTTGCAGCATTGAGACCAATGTTGCCCTTGGCTGCTTCTACTTGTTGAACTGCAACAGCGCCCTCGATTCCGGCGTTGTCGGCAATTGCGCGAGCAGGTGCTGTTAGCGAATCGTAAACACTTCTTGCGCCAGTTGCCTCGTCACCTTCAAGCGACTTGATCACCTTAAGCACACTCTCACGACTTCGCACGAGTGCAGTTCCGCCACCGGCGACAACACCCTCTTCAATTGCAGCACGAGTTGCCGAAACAGCATCTTCAATGCGGTGTTTTTTCTCTTTGAGCTCAACTTCAGTTGCAGCGCCAACCTTGATCACAGCAACGCCACCAGCAAGTTTTGCAAGTCGCTCTTGAAGCTTCTCGCGATCCCAGTCGGAGTCGGTGTTGTCGATCTCAGTTTTAATCTGGCTAATGCGACCCTTAACTTCGTTCTTGTCGCCAGCACCGTCAACGATTGTTGTCGTCTCTTTGGTGATGATGATGCGCTTGGCGCGCCCCAAAAGATCAAGCGTCACGTTTTCAAGTTTCAAGCCAACTTCTTCGCTGATGACCTGGCCACCAGTGAGAACAGCCATGTCTTGCAACATTGCCTTGCGACGATCGCCAAAGCCAGGGGCCTTGACTGCTGTCGAGTTGAATGTTCCACGAATCTTGTTGACAACCAAAGTTGCGAGCGCTTCGCCCTCAACATCTTCGGCGATGATCACAAGCTGCTTGCCTGTCTTCATCACGCTCTCAAGAAGTGGAAGCATCGATTGCACAGTTGCAATTTTTGATGAGTAAAACAAGATGTAAGCATCTTCAAGAACTGCTTCTTGACGATCTTGGTCAGTTACGAAGTATGGCGACAAGTAGCCCTTGTCGAATTGCATACCTTCTGTGAAATCAAGTTCAATTCCAAAAGTATTTGACTCTTCAACAGTGACAACACCATCTTTGCCAACCTTGTCGATCGCGTCAGCAATTACTTTGCCGATCGAAGCATCGCCAGCAGAAATTGTTGCAACACTGGCGATGTCGCTCTTGTCGTCAACTTCTTTTGACTGACTCTTGAGAGACTCAACAACAGCAGCAACTGCTTTTTCAATTCCGCGTTTGAGCGCCATTGGGTTCGCACCAGCAGCAACATTGCGCATGCCGTGAGTCACCATTGCTTGAGCAAGAACCGTTGCTGTTGTTGTTCCGTCACCGGCAACATCATTGGTCTTTGTGGCAACTTCTTTTACAAGTTGTGCACCCATGTTTTCGAATGGATCTTCGAGCTCAACTTCTTTTGCGACCGAAACACCGTCGTTGGTGATTGTCGGCGCACCGAATTTCTTGTCAAGAACAACGTTGCGACCTTTTGGTCCGAGCGTAACTTTGACCGCATCGGCCAATTTGTTTACACCAGCTTCAAGTGCGCGACGTGCTTCTTCATTGAATTTTAGAATCTTTGCCATGTTGTGTGTCCCTGTACGAAGTAGAAGTAGTAGTTAGTTATTTGGTGACGATCGCGAGAACATCGCGACTCGTAAGAATCAAAAGGTCATCGCCTTTGTGCGTAACTTCAGTGCCGCCGTACTTTGAGTACAACACGACATCGCCAACCTTGATATCAAGTGGTGAATGCTTGCCAGTGTCATCGCTCCAGCGACCTGGTCCGACTGCTACAACTGTGCCTTCCTGAGGCTTCTCTTTTGCAGTGTCTGGGATTACGAGGCCCGACGCAGTGGTCTTCTCGGCTTCGTTTGGCTTGACCACAATTCGGTCATCAAGTGGCTTTAGGTTCATATG
>CAMCZA010000048.1 GCA_945885515.1 Ferrithrix thermotolerans DSM 19514
GTCGATCAGACTCGTCGCGATTTAGAACAGATGCTTGAACTTTCTGATTTCGCAAGTGAAGCATGGCGGCCAACTATCGTCACGACTGTTGGCACAACTGGTGAAGGTGCCGACAGCCTTTGGAATGCGATCAGTGAACATCGTGCACACACACAAAAAGATGGCTCACTTGTCAAGCGTCGTGACCAACGATTGCGAAATGAGTTGCGGTCAATTATCGAACGGCGCCTTGAGCATCGGGCAAGGGAAATTTGTACCGGCGAGCGCTGGGATGCGATTCAAAACGAGATGCTCGCACACACTCGTGACCCTTGGAGTAGCGCTGATGAAATGCTGCATGGAGTTTTTTAGTGAAACAAAGTCTTGAGTGAAGCGGTTCTTTGCACTTTTAACTGATCCAGTTGTGCGCCGAGTTGTCGTCGCAAGTCTGACACTGGGTGGAGCAGTTGGAGTGTTTGCACTCTCGTTTGGAGTCGCATCTGTCAGCGCTGGAGCAAGTGTGTGGCAAACCTGTGCACTGTCGTTTTTTGTTTTCACAGGTGCGTCACAATTCTCGGCGATGAGCGTAGTTGGCGCAGGTGGATCCTTGGCTGCCGCGTTTGGTGGCGCCGCGTTACTTGCAGCACGCAATTTTGTTTACGGACTCGCGCTTTCATCTTCGGCGAAAAAAATGGCCGGCAGTTTGCCTCGAAGATTATTCGCCGCGCATTTCGTGATTGATGAAACTACTGCACTGGCACTCGCTCAAGAGTCGCCGCGACTTCGAAAAATTGCCTTCTGGACAACCGGGATTAGTTTGTTCACATTTTGGAATCTCGGCACACTGATTGGCGCGCTCGCTGGAAACGCAATTGATCCGCAGAAATTTGGTTTAGATATTGCATTTCCTGCGGCGTTTATCGTAATGTTGTTGCCCCACCTGCGAACAAAACTTGGTCGTCAAGCAGCCGCGCTTGGTGGTGTGTTGTGTTTGATTTCGATTTCATTTCTTCCAATTGGTATACCAATTTTGATTGCGGCGTGTGCCGTATTGGTTGGTCTACGAAATGACTAATCCACAACCACAGCATTTATGGCTGATGATCGTTGCGCTCGCTGCCACTGCTTATTTATTTAAAATGTTTGGATTAATTGTTGTAGGCTCGCGACAATTACCAAAAGTATTTGACCGATGTCTCGGACTGATTCCTGCTGCGCTGCTGGCCGCACTTGTTGCCAAAGACACATTCTCATTTGGTCAAACTCTGGTGATTGATGCGCGAGTTGCTGGATTTACAGTCGCGGTCATTGCGGCGTGGCGTCGTGCTCCACTAATTGTTGTTGTCGTGCTGGCTGCTGGAGCAACGGCAGTCGTTCGCGCGCTTTAGCTAAATTTTATTGTTTGCAGAGTTTTGCAAGACCGCGTAAATTGCGTTTCCAAATCTGTTTCAAAACAATTTTTCCGCCGATGAAAGCGCCAAGTGGGCCAGCGAGATACCACGGAAAAATCAGTTCTTCCTCCCATGTGAAAAGTGTTCGTGTGCCGTTGTCAAGTGGCGCAAGAGTAAATACGCCACTACCAGTGACGATTCCGACATGTTTGACACCCATTGCTGAGCCGGGAACCCATTGTGTGATTTCCATTTTGTCGGTCAGCCTTATTGGTCCAACTTTCGTGTCGCATAAAAAGACCGTACCGACGCCGCGGGTTTGCTCAGAGGTGAAACGAATCGCCACGGCATCGTGCATCCAATCAACATGACGCTCAACGGGCTCAACGACTTGCCAGACCCGCTCTGGACTGGCTTCGATTTCGATCTTGACACTGATGTGGCTCATAGACCTGTGAGTGTAGTTAGCCTGTACCACTGTGGATGCACGAATTGGCAAAACTATTGGCACAAGTGACTTGTCTGATTTTGTTTATTTAGACCACGCAGCCAGCACCCCGATGCGCGAAGTGGCGGTCTCGGCAATGGCGCCGTTTATGAGTGGCGTTTATGCCAATCCTTCGGGCTCACATCGTTTTGCAAGGATTGCTCGTAAGGCGATTGATGAGGCCCGCGATGATGTCGCCGAAGTGATCGGCTGTAAAGCAGGCGAAATTATTTTTACGAGTGGCGGAACCGAGGGCGACAACGCCACAATTTTTGGGTCTGCCCGCCGTCGTGGCGGTGTGGCGGTTTGCTCTGCCGCTGAACATCATGCAGTGTTGCATTGTGTTGAAACCTTAAATGGTCAGGTGGTCGGTGTTGATTCAACTGGTGTCATAAACGTTGCTGAACTCGAGAAAGTTTTGCAAGATCCTCAGAACTCCGGACGAGTAAATGTTGTTTCGGTGATGGCCGTGAACAATGAAGTCGGCAGCATTTCGCCACTTCGCCAAGTTGCAAAAGTGGTTCGAGCAAATGCGCCTAACGCTGTGTTGCATACCGATGCAGTGCAGGCGACATGTTGGCAAGACCTGCGCGAAATTTCAAAACTAGTTGATGTGCTGTCAGTTTCGGCGCATAAATTTGGTGGACCGAAAGGCATGGGCATCACGATGCAGCGAATCGGCTTAGAAATTGATCCGCTTCTTGTTGGTGGTGGACAAGAACGCGATCGTCGCAGTGGCACACACAATGTTGGCGGGATCATGGCAACAGCGGCGGCACTTCGTGAAACAGATTCAACTCGCGATGCCGAGATTTCACGAGTAACAAAACTTCGTGATGCTTTAGTCGACGCAGTTATTGGCGAGATTGATGATGTTCTTGAAACCGTCGCGCGCGACAAGAGAGTGCCTGGCATTGCGCATTTTTGCATTGCTGGTTGTGAGAGCGAAGCAATTTTATTTCTACTAGACGAAGCAATGATCTGTGCATCTGCGGCAAGTGCCTGCGCTAGTGGTGCAATGGAGCCCTCGCATGTACTTTCGGCAATGGGCGTTGATCGAAAATATTCGATGGGTTCTCTACGAATGAGTCTTGGTCACACAACGACACTGAGCGACATTGATCGTGCTTCAAGTGCGCTGATCGCAGCCGTGCATCAGTTGCGCAGCACAAAGTCAGCTGTAAAAGCACAGGTCGGCAGATGAAAGTTTTGGTTGCAATGTCGGGTGGAGTCGATTCTTCGGTGGCTGCCGCTGAACTGATAGATCAAGGCCACGAAGTAGTCGGCGTAACGATGCGATTATGGGGAGGTGAAAGCGACACTGGATGCTGCTCAGTTTCAGATGTTGATGATGCTCGTCGTGTTGCTCAACAACTTGGTATTGACCACTTAGTGTTTAATTTTTCGGAAGATTTCGATAAGCATGTAGTGGCTCCGTATGTGCAGGCTCATGTTGATGGCATCACTCCGAACCCGTGTATCGAGTGCAACCGACACTTAAAGTTTGATCGACTCAGCGAGCGAGCACGAATTCTTGGCTTCGACGCCGTCGCAACTGGGCACCATGCGCGGATCACACGAGACGCAGAGAGCACATATCGATTAACTCGTGGCCATGATGAACTAAAAGACCAAAGTTATGTCGTCTACATGCTTGACCAAGCAGAACTTGCGTTCACAATGTTTCCGGTCGGGCATTTAACCAAAGCACAAGTGCGTGATCGTGCGGTCGCGCTTGGTCTTCGCACCGCAACAAAACCCGATAGCCAAGATGTTTGTTTCATTTCGCGCACTGGTGGGCGTGAAACTTTTCTGGGTCACCGCATTGAGTTTCGTAAAGCAACTGTTGTTACATCAGATGGAGTACAAGCGGGCGCAGTGGACGCACTTGAACTTGTGACTATCGGTCAGCGCAAAGGCTTGGGCTTGCCTGGTGGTGGACCAAAACAGTTTGTTGTTGATGTCGACACACCGAACGCCCGTGTTGTAATTGGCAGCGAAGATCAGTTGTTGCGAACAGATTTGGCAGTGAACAATGTGATGTGGGCAGATGTCGTACCGGCAGTTGGTTCAACTGTGCTTGTCCAATGCAGTGCTCATGGGGCCGCGCTGCCTGCGGTCGTGCAAAGCTTAAATCCACTTGTTTTGAAATTCAAGGTTGCGCAACGACGAATCGCACCAGGACAAAGCGTCGTTTGTTACGACTCAACTAATTCATTTGTCCTCGGCGGCGGAATCGCCGACGCCTCAAACCCGACCGTTAATTAGTTGACGGGCGCGCAGAACGGCGCCAGGGCGTGAAGGTGCGATGATTATTGAAGTTGCTTGAATTGTACTCACTGCTTTCAGGTGGCGTGCACCGATTGCTGTGAGCGAGACATCAAGTGTTTTACTAAACGACAATTCAAGTGGCACTCCCCAAGTTAAGGCGCTCAGGTCTGCTGCTTGTGTGTCATCTCGCGCGAGTTGAATATCGACTAGCTCTTGTTTTTTGATCATCAGGTTGATTGATAAAACAATTTCGTCATGTACGACAAAACCTGCAGGAACGAAAACCAACCACCGACGTGAAAGTTGATGGATTCTTGGGGCCAAGAACTTTATGCAGGCAGCAAGTCCGATAAAAGAAAATATTCCAGCCAACCAAATTTGCGTGGCAAAAAACATTGGTGTTGCAATGATAAAAAAATCTACAATGACAACAGAAATTACCACTGGTGCAACAAATGCGACTGGGGGCCGCAATAAAAAACGCCTCTCGTCTCCATATGCGCTCGCCTGAACATAGCGGCCACCAATTTCGGCGCTAAAACTGATCAGCAAAACTGCAAAACCAATTGACGCAGTAATGATTTGCAAGGTTGATCCCTGATCAGTTGCGGCGATAAAAGCAAGAAAACCAGCAACTATTGGCGTGCCCATTCTTAATACAGTGAGCGAAATCGGGTGACTAATAAAACTGGCGAGCACAATTAATCCCCAAATCAGCCACGCCGAGGCCATGCCAACCAACTGAATAGTTGTAGACCTTGTCTCTAGCAGTGCGCCAACTCCGGCGCCAACGAACGGCAGACAGCCAACCAAAAATCGCATCGCCCAAATCAGCCCAGTTGTGAGTCGAAGGTTTGACTTTGATTTCAAGGGCACTCCATAAGACTAAGGCTCGCACATCGAATCGGTAAAGTTTTAGTGATGCCTGTCTCGAAAGATCTCAAAAAAAATGTGATGATTCTTCGTGCGCAAATTGCGCATCACAACGAGATGTATCACGGCCAAGATAGCCCCGAGATTTCTGACGCAGAGTTTGATCTTCTGCTACTCAAGCTCAAAGAAATCGAGTCCAAGTACCCAGAATTAGTTGAAGAGCTTTCACCATCACAAATCATCGGCTCAGGTTTCACAACCTTTGACCCTGTGACGCATCGCGTTCCGATGACGAGTCTTGATAACGCAATGGATATGAGTGAGTTGCAACAGTGGGGTGAGCGCGCGAGCAAGGGCTTGGGTGGCGTACCAATGAAGTTTGCCTGCGAACTAAAAATCGATGGATTGGCTTTGAGTATTCGCTACGAAAATGGCGTCTTAGTGCAAGCGGCCACCCGTGGCGACGGCAAGATTGGCGAAGATGTCACAGCAAATATCCGCACGATCAGCGTCGTTCCAAAGGAACTCAAATCTAAATCCAACAAAAAAATTCCAAGTGTGCTTGAAGTTCGTGGCGAAGTGTATATGTCTATGGTTGCATTCGAAAAACTTCGTGTTGCGAAACAATCGGAAAACGAAAAGCGAATCGCCGAAGGCAAAAAGCCCGAAGCGGTTCCTGCTAATCCGAGAAATGCCGCAGCCGGAAGTCTGCGCCAAAAAAACCCAGCGGTTACAGCGACTCGCGAGCTTTCGTTTTGGGCTTATCAACTTGGTGAAGTAGTTGGAGCACAAACTTTTATTTCTCATGCACAAACTTTTGAATTCCTGCGTGACCTGGGTTTTCCAATCAATCCACAAGCAATCACAGTGAGTTCTCTTCCTGAGGTTATTGAATTTTGTTCAAATTGTGAAACGAATCGTCACAAGTTGGATTATGAAATTGATGGTGTCGTCGTAAAACTTGACGACCTCGCACAGCGCGAACAACTCGGCTTTACTTCTCGTGCTCCGCGTTGGGCGATTGCCGTAAAATTTGCCCCAGAAGAACGCAATACAATCCTTAAAAATATTTCGGTTTCTATTGGTCGCACCGGTCGAGCTACACCGTTCGCCGAACTTGAACCCGTAGTTTTGTCTGGCAGCACCGTCAGCATGGCAACCCTGCACAATCGTGAGCAAGTTCAACTAAAAGATGTACGACCTGGCGACACCGTCGTCGTACGCAAAGCAGGAGATGTCATCCCTGAAGTTGTCGGTCCAGTTTTGGCGCTTCGACCAAAAAATTCAAAGCCATGGAAGTTTCCTGCAACTTGCGTCTGCGAACTTAAATCAACATTTGTGCAGCTTGAAGGCGAGTCAGATACTCGCTGCGTTGAACCCGAATGTCCATTTCAGCGTGACCAACGAATTATTCATTTCGCGTCTCGTGGCGCGATGGATATTGAAGGCCTCGGTGAAAAAACTGTTTTCGCACTTTCCGACAAGAACTTCGTCGCAGACATCGGCGATCTTTATTCTTTGACTATTGAAATGTTGCTACAACTCGATGGCTTCGCCGAACTTAGTGCAACGAATTTGCTCACAGCGATCAATAATTCGAAGTCACGTCCATTGCCAAAACTACTTGTAGGTCTCGGAATCAAAAACTTGGGGCCCGCCGCCGCCGAGTCACTTGCGCGAAGATTCGATTCGTTGGATGCAATCATCAGCGCCAAACCAGAGCAGTTGAGCGAAATTGACGGTTTGGGTGATGTGATTGCAAACAAAATTACAGCATGGTTTGCAGATGAATCACACCAAGCAATTATCAAAAAGTTCAGGTCGGCCGGTGTCGAGTTTGGCAATCTGGTCGTCAGTTCGGCACCACAAAATCTTGTGGGCAAAGCGGTCGTGGTCACTGGAACCGTTGAAGGTTTTAGTCGTGAAGGTGCTCAACATGCAATCACTAACCGTGGCGGTAAGAGCCCGGGCAGCGTCAGTGCCAAGACTTTTGCACTTGTAGTTGGTGCAGAGCCCGGCGCAAGCAAACTCATGAAGGCAGAACAACTCGGTATTGCGATTATTGATGCGGCAGGCTTTTTAGAGTTGTTAGAAACCGGCAAATTACCTAAAAAATAAATTGAGCATCAACTCAAATTATAAAAGTTCTAGTCAGTATCAAATTTCCAAATATATGTACGAGATTTATCGCGACCATCTTCAACTCGCCAATATCTAACTTTGCCTTCATGCTCGCCCTGCGTGAATGATTCGATCACGGCGCCAATTTGTGGTTGAAAACTAATAATAAAATTACCTGGATCAAAAACTGCTGTTGCTGGCAACTCAACTTGTGCACCAGGGGTTGCTTGCTGACCAGATGCGGTGAGTTCATCTAATCTTGTGGTCGGTAATTCGACACCATCAATGAACATAACTGCCTCGTATCCCTCGACGAAGTCGACAATGATCTGAGATTGACGCAACACTCGGTCACCATTTGCTGGTGACATCCGTTCGATGACATCAGGCAGCCCCGACTCATCTCGACCAGTTCGTGACGCTTGGAAGCCAAAAATAATCATCACTAAACCGAGTGCGATGCCAAGGCTTGTCAGTAGTCGCTGACCATTGATCGATTGACGAAAATTTTTCTTTGGTTGTGAATTTTGGTTGTTAGTTGTCACATCTCTATTCTCTCTTAAAAATCCGATAAAACATTGGTAAGTGAAATTCACTAGTAGTTTTAATGGCTGTGGTTACCTTGGATTCGGTCATCGGTCACGTTCTTGCAGGGCGATATCGGGTCGAAGAACTCCGTAGTGACGGCACGGCAACCGCCCCAGTATTTGAGGCAGAAGACTTAGACGAGTCAAGAAAAGTGGCTGTGCGATTGATGACCGTCGCCTCGCTATTTGACAAAGTGTCCGGATTAACAGATGAAGAAACAGCATTGAAGGCCTTTGATTCGTCGATGCAACAGCTTCATGATATTTCGCACCCAACACTTGTCTCAATCGACGACTGGGGCGACTCAGTTATTGATGGCGCCAAAATTGTTTTCAGCGTAACGCAGCATTTTGCCCAAGGATCTTTGCGCGAATATCTCGATCGCGGTCGACGCTTGACTCCATCGCAAGCATTAATTGTTGGACTTGATGTTTGTCGAGCGTTGCATCACGCTCATAAAAATAGTTTCGTGCATGGCGATGTGCGACCAGCCAACTTAATTTTTGGTGATGACGGCAGAATTCGACTTGCCGGGCTCGGTGTCAAGCGAAGTTTTGTTGCAGCAAAGATGAGCCTTGAGCAAGCAAGGTATGCGGCACCAGAGGTCGGACAAGGCTCAACGCCAAATGCATATTCAGATGTCTATTCACTAGCGATTACTTTGCTCGAAACGATCACTGGCGAAGTACCATTCGCAGCAGAGTCGGTTGCAATTACTTTGGCTAACCGAATTGATAAGTTACTTCCTGTTTCTGGTGGCCTTGGACCAATAGCCGCACCAATTGAGCGAGCAGGACGTCCAGTGGCAAGTGAACGCGGTTCCGCACTTGAGTTCGGTCAAGCCCTGGCACAAATTGCTGACAAGATGCCACGCCCCCTGCCGATTGACACCGTTACTTCGAAACGCTTTGAAGATGTAATTACTCGTCCAAATCTGATAACAAAATCAAACCCCACCCGCACACAAAAAGTTGTAGAAACTCCATCTAGCTTTGAGCAGGCGGTTGATCAGGTGATCGCCGAAGAAGAGACATTCGATTCTCCTCATATTCGTCGTAGGTTCAAAAAAATTTGGATTTCAGTTGCTGCTGGAGCGTTAGTAATTGTTTCAATAATTGCTTTTCAATCTCTAGTAAAGTCGTCTCATCAGGTACCAGAACTTGGCGGTGTTGCAGAAGCGCAGGCTCGAAATCAAATTGCAGGTTTCGACTGGGATCTGATAGTTCGTGCTGAACGAACGAACGAAGTTGAGTTTGGACAAGTCATTAGAACTGAGCCAGCGGCAGGAGTCAGTCTTAAAGAAGGTCAAGTATTGGTGCTCATGGTCTCCGAAGGCGCGCCACTTGGCGTGCTGATTGATGTCACTGGAGAGTCGCGAGCAACTGCCGAAGAAAAGTTGGCGGCTCAAGGATTAACAGTCGATGCGAAAGAAGACTCAAGCGAGACAGTCGCAGTTGGAAATGTAATTTCGTGGTCAGTTGCCAAGCAACCTTCGTTGGTGGCTGGAGACGAAGTTCTCAAAGGCACACTTATTAGTCTGACGATCTCAAATGGTCCTGCATTAAGAACAGTTCCGATGATTATCGGTCTAAGTGTTGCTGACGCAACTGCGAAAGTTGCTGAACTTGGTCTCGTCTTGGCTCTGACTCCAGATGTTTTCAATAATGATGTGGCAATCGGATTGATCGGCGGGCAGTTGCCACTTGCCGACGAGAAACTTCCGCGTGGTGGGGCGGTTGGATATTCAATGTCGCTAGGTCCTGATTTTGTTGTGATGCCAAACATCGTGGGAATTAATTTCAACGATGCTGAAAAGCGACTTGTTGACGCAGGTTTTATTGTTGGAGAAGTCACTGGTCGCAAGTCGTATCGAATGAAGAGTGCATCAGTAAAAGGTGTGGCGATTAATAATGGCGACAAGGTCCCGCGTGGCTCACTCATTGACATGGTCTTTCCTTGAAAATCAAGAGGCTTGAAACAAAAATTCAGGATCGAGACGAAACAAAAGATTTAGCGGTTCTTGACGCCGTCGGAGTTGATGAAGTTTCAGTAATTCCGTGGTCGCTATTGATCCGACAAAAGATTGTTCAAAAAGTCGGAGTCTCAAGACGCAATGCAACTCTTGTAGTTTTATTGGCCTGTGTTTTCACGGTGAGCTTCATGATCACACTGCTGGTTGTTTCGCTCAAGACCGTCTCTGACGACCTCAACAGCACGACAGCGACAATTAGCTGGTCAATTACCGCGCCGATGCTTGCGTTTGGTGTGGTTGGCCCAGCATTCGGAAAAATCGGCGACCTGTGGGGACACAAGCGAGTTTTTGTTGGTGGATTGTTTCTCGCTGGGGTGTTCGCACTTTGTACTGCGATTGCTTGGAGCGCAACTTCGATGATCGTGTTTCGAACACTTTCAGCAGCCGGCGGTTCGGCGTTGGGGCCGGCTGCGATGGCATACATCAATCGAATGTTTGATCCAAGCGAGAGGGTTGGTCCACTTGGCTACTGGAGTTTTGTTACTGCTGGCGCACCAGTCCTTGGCGTAGTTGCCGGTGTTCCACTCGTTGCAGTTTTTGGTTGGCGGACAATATTTTTAATTCAAGCACCGCTGTGTTTGGCAGGCTGCCTGGTTGCAATGTGGTTGCTCGGTGATACTGAGCGCAGAAAAAATGTCAAGTTTGATATCAAAGGTGCAGTGCTGCTTGGCGTCGGTTCTGTTTTAATTTTGCTGGCAATCAACCGTGGTCCAGCATGGGGTTTCGGCTCA
This sequence comes from Ferrithrix thermotolerans DSM 19514, assembly GCA_945885515.1. Lineage (GTDB taxonomy): Bacteria > Actinomycetota > Acidimicrobiia > Acidimicrobiales > Ilumatobacteraceae > BACL27. The sequence goes on from CAMCZA010000048.1 coordinate 10,474, forward strand.
CCGCGAACATTGCTCGCTGCACTAGTTGGCGTTGCAACTTTGGGTTTGTTTGCGCGCGTTGAACAAACAGCGAGTGACCCGATGCTGCCCTTGAAATGGCTTCGAACTCGCAATGTTGCGTTTCCGGTTACGAGTCAGGCGCTGACGAATTTCGCATATATGGGTGGGTTTATGATTGTGCCGCAGTTACTTGAAACTGGTCTTGGTTTTTCAACCGCACATATCGGCTGGCTGATCATTGCTCGTCCATTGATGTTTTCACTTGTCGCACCGTTCTCTGGTCGTGTTTCATCGCGAATAGGTGAGAGAAATGCTGGAATTATTGGTGCGTGTGCAGTGGTTGTCTCAATGTTGCTGCTTTCGCAGATC
>CAMCZA010000049.1 GCA_945885515.1 Ferrithrix thermotolerans DSM 19514
GCAACAATTGTTTCGCTTGGTGTAAACCGCCGCGATAAAGACAACAAAAATAACTAAATTATTTTAAATGTTGGCTGCCATCGTCTGCCAACTTTTTTAAATAACTTGCGGTTGGCCCACTTATCAAGAACCACCTCAAACTCTTCTAACGACATCTTGAAATATTTAAGATAAGTATCTATATATTGTTCTGGATATTGCCCGTCATAGAATTTGACAAGGTTTACGGCTTGATCGCGAGTCATCGCCCCGCGCCGAATATCAATCCCTGCATCTTGAGTAGCCCGGCCGAACCCAAATTTCAGATACATCAAATAGGTGTGCAATGCATAAAGATCTTGGTCGTTTTGGGCGTAGTTGGTGAATGTTCCCGAGTTGGTTTCGATTTCTTCAACTAGGCCGCAGTATTCTTTGGCCACAAGATAGTTGTAGTACGGGTTCCAATCTTCAAAGTATGACCAATGAGCAATCTTCATGTCTTGCTCAGAAAATTCGGTGTCGGTCATCAAAGAATAAAAATCAAGTGCTCCAAAAGGGATGCCGGCTGCATTGGCAACTAATTCAAAACCACTTTCTAAATAAACTTCCCCTTGAAATGACGGCGTATAGAAAGGTGATCCACTGAGCTTCGTTGTTCCCCCATATTCTGTCTCGCCTTCCTCGCTGTAAAACACCAATTTAATTCCAAGGCGAGCGGCGTACTTAGGAACTGCTGCCTCAATTGCAGCAAGCCAACCAAAATATGGCAAACCATTTTCAATGAAACCTGCCCGATTTAGTTTCTGCATCGTTTCAGCAGAAGGATTCAATTGAATTAGGTCAAAGCCAGAGCCAATGAAGTTCAAAATATTTTGCGAACCTACCTGAGTAGGAAGTGGTGGAGTGACCGTGATGCACAACGGATTCATCCCGTATACGGCTTTGAGTTGATATGCAATATAAGAACCATCTTTGCCACCGCTGACTGGAACTACGCAATCAAACGAGCCATCATCTGAACGATTGGCGTCAAGCAAATTTTTCAATTCAACTTTTCGAGAATCCCAATCAAATGTTCTTTTCTGCTCAGCCCATTGACACGCGTTGCAACGACCTTGAGAATCAAAAGTAATTCGGGGTCGGGTCGACATATTTAGACATGTCGTACACCAAAAGACTTCGTCTGTCATTTGTTCCTAAACAGTTCACACTAAGTACGGTTGATTTAACACCTAAAACTTATGGACAATGATATCTCTTGCGTCGATGCCCGCATAACCTGCGTCGCGATCACTGTTTTGTGCCTAATTAAAGTGCAGCCGTCACAGACGCCTCACGCGATGCGAGCGACAATCACGCCAACACCGGCAAACTGCAAAATTACAGCGACGACAGTGAACACATGCCACACTTCATGAAATCCGAATACCATTGGCTTGAGTTGCGGGCGTTGAAAATAAAACAAGATCGCACCAACCGTATAGACGATGCCACCGAGCGCGAACAACAATAAACTTGTGAAACCAGCGATGTGATACGACCATGGCAAAATAATCAGAGCGGCCCAGCCAATTATCAAATACATTGCAGCAGAAGTTTTTTGTGCTCGCCAAGTAATTTTTAGTGTGATACCTAACGCTGCAGAAATCCAAATTGTAATCAAAAATGGTATACCAACATTTCGTGGCAGTGCCAGTAAACAAACGGGTGTGTAGGTGCCAGCAATCAGTACATAGACCATTGCATGATCAAGTTGGCGCATCGTGCGTTGCGCGCGTTGCGAACGAGTGAGTAAGTGATATGACGCTGATGTCGAAAAAAGTGCGAGAAGCGAAAGTACATAGATCAGAACTGCAATTCGCGGCAAGCCGTTGGGCGTGACGAGCGTGAGTATTACCCCAGCAGGGATAGTTGCCGCAACGGCTACACCATGGATGCGACCACGCCAACTTGGTCGCCACTTGCCGATTTCATGCTGAAACACGGGAACATGCGGCACTTCGCGTACCTCCTGAGAAGAGTGTAACTTTCCTCACGCGATGCCTGAAGCATGACAACTTTCAAGTCAAGTAATATTTGTACAGTGAATGCCGAAACCGACAACTCCAGGGGCTTCACGATTTTGATTCCTGCGTATGACGAATTGCCGAACCTGCGGGTTCTTCTTCCCAAAATCAGTACAGCCATCAATTCTCTGCCACATAACCCGAAAGAAATTTTAGTAGTTTTAGCAAGTTTCGCCACGATAAGTGAGGTTAACGAAATCACAAATCTTGGAGCCAAGACCGTAATTCGGTCGCCAACTAATTCGTTTGGTGATGCCATCAGAACCGGATTCGCTAATGCATCACCGTTCTCAGAATACATAATCACGATTGATGCTGATGGTTCACACAGTCCAGCAACAATCCCAAAATTGCTTGCCGTTGCCCCTGGTGCTCATCTCGTAACTGGAAGCCGCTACATGAAGGGTGGCTCCACTGACGTAAAACTATCTTTGAGGATTATGAGTCGGCTATTAAATTTTGCATTCGGTTTTGTCTTTGGGCTGAAATCCAAGGATTTATCGGGTAACTTCAAACTTTACAAAAAGTCAAGCCTGTCAAATTTCACTTTGGATGGTAAAAATTTTGATGTGCTCCAAGAATTAATTTTCAAAATGAAGGTGCACCACGGCTCACGATTTGTAGTCAAGGAAGTTCCTTATCACTTTTCTGAAAGAAATATCGGAAAAAGTAAACGGAAGCTTTTTTCTTTTATTGTCTCCTACCTCAAAACCCTACTGAAATTAATACTTTTGAGCCTCAAATTTAGATTCAAATAAAGCAGCAGACGACAGTCACGGATAATGATTGAATGTTTGTATCTGCGAGATATGCCTGCTGATTGAGTGTTGAAATACGGTCACGCGCGACACTTCGCGTACTTCCTAGCAAAATCGTAGTCAGGGAAAGTGGCAATTAACCGTTTTGCACTAGTGATGTGACCCTCGAGCGACATTTGCTAACCATTTTGCGCAAGTACCTCTGAACATGGAGTTACATCAAAATATAAACCTAAATCACGACTTAATAATGCTTTGACATACGATTTATTAGATTTCAAAACCACAACTGATCCATCGGGCAAAGCCTCGCAGCCAGGACGCTCAGTGGAGATACCAGCAAGTGTCATGAAGCCTCTCCACTCATAATCACGGAAGTCATTTTCTCGACCATTAAAGCGAAGTGTGCTGTCACCTACCGATGCAATGACTAAGTTGCCTTTTGTTGATTTTAACAGTTCGACAAGTTGCTCTTGCTTGTGTGACTGCAAAAAGTATTGCGATCCCCAGAACATATTCAGCACAACTGAAATAATTAAAACGGCTGAAACGACAATATTCTTGCCCTTCCATTTCAATAATTCGTTTAAGCCGACAACGCTGAGCGCCAAACCAAGTGGCATTAGCAACTGATGCCGGCTACGCCAATCAGCCCGAAACTCAAAAACCGTTACGTATGCCGGCCGGCCTGCATAACCAACATAAAGTTCTGCCAGAAAGTATGGAAACAGCGCAAGTGCTGTAATTAAAAACCCAATAACAAAAAGAATTAACCCCTGATGCACAAATTTTTTGCGGCGAATTCTGGTCACTACTATCAATCCCGCAAATAATCCAATCAGGATTGGCCACAAACCGGTCATCAGACCTGCTGATGTCGGTTTCTGGTAGTCCTGCCAACTTTCATTCGGTGACCAGAAGATTGATCGCAAAATTACATAAAGCACAGGCAATGTTGCAATCCCCGCGATTTGAAGATGTCGGTGATTCAATTTCTTGAAATCTAACAACTCAGTTTTGTTCAACCAAGCAAAATGCAAAAACGGCAACAAACTAAATGATAAAAAACTATGAGTCTTGAAACTTAAAAACAAAATTACACATGCCAGCACAAAACTCTTCGTCGACTTATAGCGAACAAGAATCAGACATCCCGCAAAGAATAGAAAGTAGGCTAATGAGTAAGCAAAAATAGTTATTGCTACTCGAGCGTGATTCACCGGTGCCGTAAGAAAAATAAAAGTGATAAGCCGTAGTTTGGCAATGCTTATCACGACGAAAGTTTTTAGAATACAAAAAAGCAAAATACCCGTACTAAAAAACAAAATAAAAGTAGCTACGCAAACAGCCCAAGTGCCAACTTGTAAGAGTGCTATTTCAACTAAGCCTTCCCACAAAGGACGCCCCATTTGAATATATACATTTCTAGCGTTCCCAATAGGTTGACGGAAATAAAAACTCCAGTCGTCCCAGTACATGGTGTTGGGGCGAAGCAACGACCAGCCCCATGACAAGGTGTAGAGGACGATTGCACTGATCCACGGAAACCCGTCCAACATCCGCACAGGTTTTTCTGCAGAAGATACAGCAAGACCAGGCGAAACTTCACTGCTTAGACTAATTGACATCACAAAAACAATACTCGCTATTTATGCCGCGACTTAGACTCGCACTAGTTTTGAGGCATGGCTATTAACGGATATGAGTTTGATCGGTTCTTGCGATATGACGAGATGGTGGAGTGGCTGAACGCAATTGCTGCGAAATATCCAAAACTGATCACCGTCGAGTCATACGGCAAGTCGCACAAAGGTCGTGATTTGATCGTGGCGACGATCACCGACACATCAACTGGAGCGCACCACACAAAACCGGCTCACTGGATCGACGCCAACATTCACGCAGTCGAAGTAACGGGTGGTGCTGCCGCGATATTTATAATTCAGGATCTTGTCGAAAAATTTAACAACCGCGATGAAACCGTGGTTGAAGCACTGCGCACTCGCACCTTTTATATTGCACCTCGCGTCAACCCAGACGGTGTCGAAGATGCACTCGCCGATCGACCATTGTTCCATCGTTCAAGTGTGCGACCGTGGCCTTGGCGCGATGGTCACTTGTGGCCGGGCCTTCATCCACAAGACATCGACGGTGACGGAAAAATTTTGACGATGCGAATTGCCGACCCTGATGGTGGATGGATCGAACACAAACTAGAACCGCGCGTGATGGTTCCAGTCGGGCCGCTCGGTGCACCTAAAAATACAACGCGTTACAGATTGATCCAAGAAGGCTTGATCGAAAATTACGACGGCTTCACTATTGATCAACCGCGCGACCCTGCTGGTCTTGACTTGAACAGAAACTTCCCCGCGGGTTGGGGCGTAAGTGTGCTCGGCTCGGGTGATCACCCGCTCTCGGAACCAGAAGTTGATTCACTCGTGCGCGCAGTGAAGGCGCGACCGAATGTTTGTGGCTACAACGCGTTTCATACTGCCGGTGGTTTTATGTTGCGACCGAGTAGCAGCAAACCTGATTCACAATTATCGCCAATTGATTTATTTTTCTTCAACGAATTTGGCAAACACTCAACACCACTCACGACTTACCCGGTGCATTCAGTTTTCGAAGATTTGACATGGGATAAATCTTCGGTGATGGGTGGCGCCGGCGATGATTGGGCGTATGACCACTTGGGTGTTTATTCGTGGACGACCGAATTTTGGGATGCCGTGTTTCATGCAACTGGCGAGCACTCCAGCACCGATGTTTGGTATGTCGGGCCGACTGTTGAACAAGATCTCGCCGTGTGCAAATGGTCAGACACGCACGCACCAAACAGTTACGTCAACTGGTACAAATTTGATCACCCGCAACTCGGCAAAGTTGAACTTGGTGGAGCAGATGCATTTCGAATTTGGACAAACGCGCCGTCGTCAAAGTTGCGCGCAGAAATTGCAAACCACGCTGAGGTTGCCGTGTATCAAGCAATGGCCTCACCACGACTTGAAATCAAACATACAAAAGCCGAATCACTGGGCAATGACACTTGGCGCATTGAACTTGGTGTTGCCAACACCGGATGGTTGAGTACCGAAGTGACGAAACTTGCCCACGATCACAAACTTGTTTTGCCAATCACAGTTGAGATTTCTGGTGCAACTACCGTTGGTTGTGAAGCCCGCGCGAAAGCTGGCCAGTTGTCGGGCCGAGCAATGTTTCTGTTGAACGGGGGCGCAATGTCAGACGGCACACCCGATCGCCTGATGCACTCGTGGGTCGTGCGCGCAAGTCGCGACACGCAAGTCACACTTACAGTTCGTCACCCGCGCTGTGGCGAAGTCAGCGCTACCTTAAAACTTGAATAGCCTCGACTTGCAGTTCTTGTGGGGACGAGTATTTTTTGTGCGACTTAACAGCGCGAATCCAAATATATAAACCACCAGTAGCACCAACAATATTCGGAATTGCAACGAACCAGTCGCCAATCAGAGCGCCATAGCCGAACCAGGTCAAGCAGCAGACGACGAGGAGTCCATACATTGATGACGAAACCCCGTAGAGCCTTTCGGTTTGGTAGACACGCACAACCTGCGGAATTATCGCGGGGGTGCCGACTGCGACAGTAAACCATCCCATCAGTGTCAACGAATATCTGGAGACGAAAATTCCCAAGGTGAGAATTATTGCTATCACCAAAATCGGAAGCCACCAGACAATTTTTTTATCCTTTGCACATACAGACAAAATCAAAACGATTGCCACAACGACTAAAAAATTTGAAAGTGCAACTTGGAGGTTTGGCTTTTGAATGCCGTAAATTGTCCAAAGTGTCGAGCCACAACAGCCCTGCAAAAAAGATAATGGCACTAGGCCTTCTGTTGATCTCTTAACGAAGACCCTTATGACTTGTGGCCAGATGAAAGCAACCGACAAAAATACCGCGATTGCCCCGACGAAATTGGTTGTGGACACCGACTCACACTAGTCGCCTGAATTTACGCGAAATACCCATTGGTAGCGTTGAAGGTGTGATCACGACTTACGGATTTTCAATTGCCACGCCGAGCAAAGATTTGCGCCAGGCCACAATTGATGCCGCTCTTCGCTGGCTTGATGATGTGCACCCACACGAGAAGCGAACAAACTTGACTCCAATCAATATTCGCCACAGCGCAAGCGATGCAATTTTTCGCGTTGATATTCTTGAGCAAGAACCAAGTCAAGCAGCCGCACGAGGCACAACAATGACTTTGATCACTTCAAAAGATGAGTTGTACTTTGATCTCCGTTGCACACTGCGACCTACCAAGTCTGCGTTGCTACCCCGTCGCACAATTTACCGTCCAGATCAACGGCTTAATCAACTGATTATCGAGATTGTCAATTTGTTTAAAGTTCGTGACGCCGACAAAGTTATTGATGCAAATATCACAGTTGCAGGTGATCAACTAAAAGGCCAATCCCTTGCGGCATTTGCCGATGCACCCAGTCGACGCCTACCGATCGTAATTGAAGTAACAGTTGCAAAACCTGCCGCGATTACCGGTGCTTCAACTGCAAAGCAACTAACTGGAATTGCCCACATCGCACATGTGTCGTCGCAAGTAGCCGAAGAAGCGTTCACTAATTTATACGGCGCAAGAATAATCAGCAATAGTTGGATCACTATTATTTGGCCACGCGGGGCTGCACCTGAGAAGTTTCATCAACAAGATGATGAACAACTTATTAATCAACTGATTGCCGCATCAATCGGCTCACTAGCGACCCTTAACCTCACGACTTCTCGCAAAATTGTTCCTCAAAAAATAACGACTCAAGTAGCAGAGTCACAAACACCTACAACAAATTCTGGTTCACATCAGGAAAATATCGAACTCCACCTTGCGATCAAGGAGCTCCTCGAAGAAAATGCAAACCTGCTCGAGAACGCAACTCTGACAGACATGCTTAGTGCGCAGAAAACCGAAGAACGAGATCGCGCCTATTCGCAACTCGCAACTTTCTTAATGATGGAAGATGACAAGAATTATTTGGATCGTGTTTCTGATGCCGTTGCATTTGCCCAGAAGAACCTGCCGAATATTGTTTTTCATCCCCGTGCAATTTCATCTGCTATTGAATGTCAGTTGATGAATGGAAGAAAGATCTATTCAAACTTAGTTGAGCTAAACAACTTGGCTTCGCGTTTACAACGTGGCGACTTTGCCCCAAATGTTTTCAATATTTATTGCACTCAGCAGCTGAGCAACTTTGCGGCGTCGATCAGTGATCAGGCCGAAAATCGATATGCGCAAGATTATGCAATCGAATGGAAAGGTGAAAACGTGTTGGCTAAGCCGCATATCCGCTGCGGTGACGCGAGAATTCATTTTTATCACGACACCCAAACGAACGAAATCGTCGTTGCCTATATCGGCCGACACTTGCGAGACAAATCAACAAATTAGTTGCGCCGGGTTACACGGCGCCAAAATTTTCTGGCAATCGTCAATTTCATGAACGGCCGTGCGAATCGGTAAACCAAACCAGGAACCACAACACTCTTGTTTCTCTTGAGGCCATTTTGTGCACTTCGCACTACTGAGTCGGTGCTGACCCACATCCATGACGGTACGCGTTTCGTCAAATGATCTAGACCAGCATTCTTGTGAATCTCGGTTCGCACATAACCAGGACAGACGACACAAACCCGCACACCAGTTCGCCGCAGTTCTGTGTTGATGCTTCGACCATATGCCATCACATATGTTTTCGCCGCGGCATACAGCGCCGACTTCGGCATCGAAATAAATGCGGCAATGCTCGAGACAATCACTACATCGCCAGTTTTGCGGGAGACCATCCGCGGAATAATCGCCTCGCAGATTTCAACGACACCAGTCGCCAGCAGCGTATTTAATCCTTTTAATTCTTCGGCACTTGTTTCGCCGACTCGAGCAGCGCGAGTGATACCTGCATTGAGCACAAGAAAGTCGACATCTTTGGCGGCGTCGATAACAATTTGCACACCTACATCAGTAGATAGATCAGCAAGAACAACTTTTGTCTGCGCACCAAATTCTTTAAGTTCAGTCGCGAGAGACTCAAGAAGGTTCTCGCGGCGAGCCACCGCGATAATGTCATACCCGCTATTGGCAAGAAAGGTCGCATATTTTCGACCAATCCCCGAAGACGCACCTGTTACGAGGGCAAGTTTGCGAATCACCACACTTTGAGCATTACATGAAAACCGCCTACGGTAAAGGCATGGCTAATTCACAAAACGGTGCAAACGCGTCAGCTGTGTACCAACTCTCCGATCAATATATTGAACAACTCGCAGCGACCGACCCAGGGCTGGCAACTGCGCTTGGCATCGCTGGTCACGATCACGAGATGACCGACTTCAGTCCTCGCGGTCACGCCGAAAGATTTGAAGTAACGCGCTCGACGCTCGCGACGCTGAACACACTCGACGCAACTACTGATCGAGATCGCTTAGCGGAGGGCGTTTTGCGAAACTCACTCGACATGTCGACGCTTGAATACGAAGCAGGTGAACACTTGCGTTCAATTCGCGTGATTGCCGGTGATGTTGATTCGGCACGCGGCATTTTTGATTTGATGCCAACTGCGACCGTCGAACATTGGCAGACAATTGCCGAACGAATGAGTGCAGTGCCGCAAGCGTTTGCTGGCATGCGCGAGAGTTGGGATCTCGGCGTTCAACGCCAAACTGTTGCACCACGACGACAGGCACTTGTTGTGGCCGAGCAACTTGAGACTTGGGCGGGTACGGCAACTGCTCCTGGCTTTTTCACACAATTCGCCGAAAGTGCAGCGTCTGTCAAGGGCGCGCCACTCGAGCAGTTGCGTCAAGCAGCTGCCGCCGCATCGGATTCAATGGCTCAAACGGCAAATTATTTGCGCAAGACATATGCATCAGTTGCAGATCCACGCAACGGTGTCGGCGAAGAGCGCCACGCACTTGCCCGGCGCCGATTTATGGGAATGAATGTCGACGCCCGCGAAGCCTACGAATGGGGTTTTGCCGAAGTTGCAAGGCTTGACGCCGACTTAATTAAAACTGCAAAAGAAATTAATCCAACTGCGACACTCAACGAAGTTCGCGAATTTCTTGACACAGACCCGAGTCACAGCATTGAAGGCGAAGAAAATCTTCGCGAATGGTTGCAAGGACTAATGGATGATGCGATGTCATTTTTGATTCGTGAAAATCATTTTGATATTCCAAAAGAGATTCATCGTGTTGAGGCAATGATCTCTCCGCCGGGTGGGGCTGCGGCGATGTATTACACATCGCCGAGCGAAGACTTAACACGACCTGGTCGCACTTGGTATCCAGCGAACGGGCGAACGAAGTTTCCGTTGTGGAGTGAACCAACAACCGCGTATCACGAGGGCGTTCCGGGTCATCACTTGCAAATTGGCATGGCAACCGTGAACTCGGAAAAACTTTCGCGGTTTCAACGCAACGAATTCGTCAGCGGTCACGGTGAAGGTTGGGCGCTTTACGCCGAACGACTGATGGACGAATTAGGTTTCTTAGGCAAACCCGAATACCGACTTGGCTATTTGTATGCTCAAGCGTTTCGCGCAGCGCGAATAGTCGTCGATATCGGCATGCACTGCGAATTCAAAATTCCAAAAGAATCTAAGTGGCACTCGGGCGAAGCGTGGACACCAGAATTGGCACTTGAATTTCTTTCTGCACGATCTTCGAGTGATGATGCATTCAACAAATCCGAAATCAACCGATATCTTGGCTGGCCAGCTCAAGCGATCTCATACAAACTTGGCGAACGAGTCTGGATTTCATTACGTGAAGACGCCAAGCGCAAACACGGTGCAAACTTTGACCTTCGGGCTTGGCACGCCTACGCGCTTGACCTCGGCAACCTCGGACTTGACTTACTTAAAACCGAACTCTC
>CAMCZA010000050.1 GCA_945885515.1 Ferrithrix thermotolerans DSM 19514
GCTGGCCGTCTTGCAATTGACGCGGAAATGATGCAGCAGGTCAAAGAGATTTCAAAGGCAGTGAAACCTAATTACACGTTTTTAGTTGTCGATGCAATGACAGGTCAAGATGCCGTCGCGGTCGCGCAGGCTTTTGATGCGACGCTGTCAATTGATGGTGTCGTCTTGACAAAACTTGATGGTGACGCCCGAGGTGGTGCGGCGCTTTCTGTGAAACATGTTCTCGGAAAACCGATTGCCTTTGCCGCGACTGGCGAAAAACTTGAAGCGTTCGAACAGTTTCATCCAGATCGAATGGCGAGTCGAATTTTAGGAATGGGCGACATGCTCACGCTCATCGAGCAAGCCGAAAAAGTTTTTGAAAAGGATAAAGCCGAAGCCACGGCAGCAAAAATGCTCGAAGGCGAGTTCACGCTTGAAGATTTTCTTGAGCAACTACAACAACTCAAGAAGATGGGTTCACTTCAGGGAGTGATGGGCATGATGCCTGGAATCCCAAAAGAAATGAAGAACGCTCAGATTCCAGATGACCAACTAAAGCGCACAGAGGCGATCATTTACTCAATGACGGCACAAGAACGAGCAAATCCAGATCTGATAAATGGCTCGCGTCGGACGCGAATTTCAAAGGGTTCTGGAACGACGGTGGCCGACGTCAATCGTCTGGTCAAGCAATTCACGGAAATGAAGAAGATGATGAAACAGATGGGCGGAAAGTCTGGTCACGGTGGCAAAGGCGGCAAGTCAAGCAAAGGTGCAAAAGGTTTGGCGATGCCCGACGAATTGGCTGCTGCGTTGAGTTCAAGGCTTGGGCCAAGGTAGCCTGTTAAGTCGGTTCGTTTGAACCATCTCGCTTAAAGATCGGAAATTCATGTCAGTAAAATTGCGTCTCTCTCGTGTGGGTAAAACCAAGAGGCCTCACTATCGAATAGTTGCTGCCGACACTCGTTCAGCGCGCGACACAAACTTTCTAGAAATTCTCGGAACCTACCAACCGCAACAAGAGCCATCCGCGCTCAAGGTTGATGGTGCGCGCGTGATTTCGTGGCTGCAAAAAGGTGCGTTGCCAACTGAGCGCGTGCGCAAGTTGCTCGAAATTTCTGGCACATGGGCAGAATTTCAGGCGACAAAGAAGCCTGCGAAATAATGTCTGACACTCAAGGTGCAAGTTCGACATTGGCCCCAGTTGCTTCGTCGGTTCTAACTCACATCGTTCGCTCGATTGTTGACACTCCAGACGCCGTAAAGATCGAGTCGATCGAAGACGAAGGCAAAATAATTCTCGAAGTTCGTGTCGCTGACGGAGACCTCGGTCGTGTCATTGGTCGTCGTGGTCGCACAGCGCAAAGCATCCGCGCAGTCGTGCGGGCTGCGGCATCACGCGATAACGCCGAAGTCGATGTCGACTTTCTCGACGACTGACGCTCAGACACCAGAAGGTTTGTTGCAGGTTGGTCGCGTAACGCGACCTCATGGTGTTCGAGGCGATGTCTATGTCTCGTTTTTCACCGACCGCCCAGAGCGCACTCGCCCTGGCGCACGGTTGTGGCTACAAAATAATTGGCTAACTGTCACTAGCGCGCGACGCCAGCCAAATAGTTGGCTGATGCATTTTGCGGGCATTGATGACCGAAATGCTGCAGAGCGAATTTCGAAGTCAGATTTATATGGTGAACCAATTGAAGACCAATCAGTTATGTGGGTGCATGAGTTGATTGGTGTGCAGGTTGAAGATATCTCCGGCAAAAATCACGGTCGTTGTGTTGCGGTCGTTGATAACCCGGCACATGCATTGCTCGAACTCGAGTCTGGCGCACTGGTGCCGATTGTCTTTGTTGTCAGCCGAACCAAAGAGCGCATCACAATTAATACGCCAGAGGGTTTGTTTGATTTAAATACAGATCGAGACACAGATTCAGATGAGGGCAAAAAGTGAGCAGTCAGCGAGCATCAGATAGCGCATTTCGAATTGATGTGTTCTCAATTTTTCCAAAATTAATTGATGATTTCTGCAGCGAAAGTTTGCTCGGTCGTGCTCGCGAAGAGTCACTGATTGATTTGCGATGTCACGATTTGCGTGATTATGGCGATGAATCTCGTCGCGTTGACGATGCACTTTATGGCGGCGGTGCGGGAATGCTGTTTCGGCCAGAGCCGATTTTCGCAGCCGTAGAAGCGACGCAACCACCTCGTCCGTTGCTGCTGCTTTCACCTGGTGGCAAAAGATTTGATCAATATTTCGCAGATCATCTAAGCAAAACTGGTGGCTTTAGTTTGCTCTGCGGTCGTTACGAAGGTGTCGATCACCGAGTCGTTGAACATTTGATCGATGGTGAAATTTCGATTGGCGATGTCGTTCTCGCCGGTGGAGAAGTTGCGGCGTGTCTGGTGATTGAAGCCACGACGCGGTTATTACCTGGTGTGATGGGCAATGAAGTTTCGCCAGTTTCCGAAAGTTTCGGCGCAGACCGCATGCTTGAAGAACCCCATTACACGAGACCGGCGGAGTTTCGTGGTTGGGAGGTTCCAGAGATTTTACGAAGTGGTGACCATGCCAAAATTGAACGCTGGAGACGAGCTCAGGCGCTTCACCGCACTGTCAGGGCTCGCCCCGATCTGATTGAACGGCGCGGCGGCTTGGGTATTCCTGAAAAGAGGCTGTTGGAAGAGTTCCCTTGCGTGCCGTATCCTAAATAGTCTTATGAAAACAACAGATATCGTCGATCAACAATCACTGCGCACTGACATTCCAAAAATTGGTCCTGGCGATGAAGTAAAAGTCCATGTTCGCGTCGTTGAAAGCGGCAAAGAGCGTGTGCAGATCTTCCAAGGCAACATTATTTCAATCTTTGGATCAGGTATCGCCGAAACATATACGGTTCGCAAACTCAGCTACGGCGTGGGCGTCGAGCGAACCTTTCCGATGCACAGCCCATCAGTTGCCAAACTCGAAGTCGTAAAACGTGGCGATGTTCGTCGCGCGAAACTTAATTACCTTCGTGAGCGAACCGGCAAGGCTGCAAAAGTTCGTGAACTTCGAGAAGATCTGTAATTAGTTTTTGCTAGTTAGTTTCGTGCCGATCAAATCGCGTCGCGTACACATTGAATACTGACGACCTCGAGCAATTCGAGGCCGAACGCGAGCTTCAATTAGCCCAAGAATATTCAGATGTAGTTAATTTATTTAAGTTTGCAGTCGAAACAGATCGCCGGTTTTATCTGGCCAACAATGTTGATGTAAAGGTCATCGCCGAAGGCGTGCGACCGCTACTTGAGGTGACGCTGACCGACGCATGGGTATGGGATCTTTACCGCAAGAGCCGCTTCGTGCCACGAGTGCGAGTGATGAGTTTCAAAGACCTGAACATCGAAGAGTTGCCACCAGTCGAGGCCTGATAACCAAAGAATGCGCAACCGCGCGAATGGCGCGAGCGAGGTGGGCCGAAGAACTTGTTGCAAGTTTTTACCAGCGCAACGGCTATCAAATTGTGGCGCGCAATTGGCACTGTCGAGAAGGCGAACTTGACATCGTTGCGACATCTCACAGCGATACAGGATTAACGATTGTTGTAATTGAAGTCAAGGCACGAGCAACAAATAATTTTGGAGCACCATTTGAAGCCGTGACCCTGGCGAAGCAAAAAAAATTGCGAATTGCAACGACAAAATTCTTAGCAGCAAACCCTGACTTGCACGGTGAAATCAGGTTTGATGTTGTGGCCGTTCTTGGCACCAAAATTGAAGTCCTGCAAAACGCTTTTTAAAAACTGTGCTTACAAAACTGTGCTGCGGCGGTCCCAGCAGGCGTAGTGCCAATGACGGCGTAAATCCGGCGCCTCAGCGGGCACACAAACATAGTGACCCATACCTTTTGTGATTTCTTGGTTGCACCCAGGGCAGATATAACTTTTGAGCGCTTCGTAGGGTTGCACACGGCGAACTTCAACATCACCGTATAAACCATCCCAAATTGATTTAGACATTTAGCCGACGAAAGCCCAGATCACGAGCGCGGCAATTGCGAGCATTGCGCTGGCGACAATTAAATAGTCAATGGGTCGGGTGTTTCGTTTACGAGTCGGGTTGAATCCCATATGGCAAGTATCGTCTATGAAGTGGAAACTCTGCAGGTTTTTCGTGAAAATTCTGTTGTTACTGTGACGATTAACCAACCGAAAAAGAAAAACGCTATTGATCGTTCAATGTGGGACGGGCTGACCGAAATTTTTCGCGAGATTGCCGCAAATGCCAACGATCGCGTTGTGGTCGTGACAGGTGCGGGGCAAGATTTTTGTTCGGGCGCCGATCTGAGTGGACGCGGCAATTCGGCGAGTCAAGAACAAGTGCATCAACTGGCGGCAATGCGAAGAGTCAATGACGCGTGTATTGCATTGCAAAGAATGCCTCAGCCGACAATTGCAAAAGTGCGCGGAGTCGCCGTTGGTGCTGGTTGCAATTTGGCTTTGGGATGTGACTTGGTTGTGGCTGCAGACAATGCGCGGTTCTCTGAAATTTTCGTGCGCCGTGGGTTATCGCTTGACTTTGGTGGGTCGTGGGTTTTGCCGCGACGAATCGGTATGCATCGGGCCAAAGAACTTGCATTTTTTGGAGAGATCATTGGTGCAAGTGATGCATTCGAGATGGGTTTGGTGAATCGTGTTCTGGCTGACAGTGAAATAGATCAGTTTGTTGACGAGTGGGCGCGCAAACTTGCAGCCGGTCCGCCGATTGCGCTTGCTCAGACGAAACGATTATTGAATAATTCTCTGAACGTCACGCTTGAAGAGGCGTTAGATGATGAGGCGGCGGCGCAGACAGTGAATTTCTCAACGAGTGACACTGCCGAGGCGATGCGGGCTTTCTCCGAAAAAAGAGAACCAAAATTTACCGGAAGATAATTTCTGCACTGGCGTTAGTTGCAACGCTACTTATTTGTAGTTCGCAATTTGTTCGCGCCGTGCCGCCACCAGTTGACGACACAATCCCTGATGAACAAGGTGTCGGTGATGGCATTGTTGATGAAAATCTTCTTCTCATCGACCCGGTCACCCAGACGACGCTTCCTGCTGGTTGCGTTGCGCCGCGTTCGGCAATCGCAACATTTCTTGGTGAACTTGTGTCTGCCGATGAAGCAGAGGCAGTCTTTCGAGTGGTTCAAGTTCGTGGTGGATCGCTCGGGGCTTATGTCAACGCTGGAGTGATTAGTGTTCGGTATCTTTCGCAAGAAACTCGTTTTTTAAAAGTTGGCACAACATATTTAGTTGGTGCTGGGGGTAGTGAACTATTTCCGACGCTTGAATCAAAAGTTCGAGCAAAAAAAGAACTCTTTGCGGGTGATGCGGTCGTCGGTATTGATGAGTCAGACAAACCGTGCCCAAAAATTGAGGATCCAGTCTTGACATTGATGCCTAACGGTCAACCTGTTGAAGCTGGGGTCTTTTCGCTGCTGCGAAACGAGCGCGGCCGTCTGTTGCAGGCGTTTATATTGCCGATCGTTTTTGTAATGATTTTGTTAGTTGGATTAGTTCTGGGTAAACGAGTCGTTCTCGGTAGCGGTAAAAGTTCGCCCGCTGGTTCTCGTGTAACGACCAAGAAGCCGCAAGTCCCACGCAAAAGACAAGTTACACCGCCCCGCAAGCGTCCTCAAAAATAATTTCAGTTTGCAGTGAATGCGGCGGTTGCTGTTTGGCGAATTTGTTGCACTGCGTGAGTTAGACCCTTGGGGTCTTTGAAAAGTGCACTACCTGCAACCAAAATATTGGCGCCAGATTTTGCAGCCCCAGCAACAGTGTCTACGCTGATTCCTCCGTCAACTTCGAGGTTAACTATGTCGTTGAGTTTTGCGTCAGAAATCAATTTTCGCACTTGGGCAATTTTCGGTTCCATTGTCTGAATATATTTCTGTCCACCAAAACCAGGTCGTACGGTCATTACTAAAATTAAGTCAACAAGATCCAGAATATCGGCAACCGCACTTGCATCAGTTTCTGGGTTGAGCGCAACTGCAGAAGTCGCACCGAGTGCGTTTATAGATTCAAGCGTATGTCGCAAGTTAGAGCAGGCTTCGGCGTGCACGATCAGGCGACTGCAACCAGCGTCGACATAGCGGCTCGCCATCGCTTCGGGGGTTAAGACCATCAGGTGGGCTTCAAATGGCAATTTTGTAAGTGAACGAGTTGAAGCGATGATGTCAGGGCCAAACGTTAAGTTAGGCACAAATTGGCCGTCCATTACATCCCATTGGATTAGATCAACGCCTGCTGAATCAAATTCGCAGATCGCGTCGCCGAGTCGTGAAAAATCAACTGGTAAAACTGACGGAGCGATTTGAATCGGTTTCATCTCTCGTTACAGCCTAGGGTGCGAGTGCATGAGTAACGAAAACAAGACCGATCAGAGGATGTTATTGACGCGACTCGCTGACTCTTGGTTTTAATTCGAAGATAAATTGATAAGCGAAAAGGTTGGGACGTATTTTGCAAAGTGCTCTGTCGGTTTTTGACAGAATATAGAGCAGAGAATTCCAATTAAAGCGCCTTTGTGGTGCTTCACGAAGCATTACCTCGAACGGTGTCCCAGTAAGAGAAACTTGTTTCGTGTCAAAGCCGGCGAGAGAAGCTATTCTCAAGAAACTCTTTCGTGAAAAAAATCTCAGATGCGACTGGTCTAGAATTCCTCGCGCGTCATAGTCAAATTTGCCTAGAAGCACTCTCGCTCTCGGATACCAATGTCCAAAATTGGGGATGCTTACCAACACAACACCATCAGCAGTTAGTGACGAAATGATTTTTGAGAGCAAAACATCGGGGTTTCGAAGATGCTCCAGAATGTCGGCACAGAGCACAAGATCAAATTTTTCAGTCAATGAATTCGGAAGTCCATTTTCAAGGTTGTGCTGAATAAAGTTCACATTTTGAGAGAGGCTTTCGGGCGCGATCATGTCAACAGCCGTTACTTTGTGGCCATGGGAGGAAGCAATTTCAGAAAGTTGACCATCAGCGCAGCCAAGATCAAGAATTTTTCCAAGTGGCAAATTTTTTAAAATCTTCGAAATTTGGCTATGTGAAGAATATGCATTAAATTTGAAGCGATAGCTCGGTTTGATTACGTATGAGGGCGCGAATCCCATAACTCTGACGCGATGTCGCAACACTGCGGCAAGTGAAGCGAAAGCGTCCGAAATTTTGACAACTCTGGCGGTGAGATTCTCATCCTGAATCTCTAAAACTTGCACACCTGCAGATTTAAGCTGGAGTAACAGATCGGTATTGAATCCTTGTCCGTTGGGGCTCTGCAGAAAATTAGTTAACTCAAGACCTCTTTTTGAATATGCGCATATAGGAGAGTGCCAATTCAAAAACAAAGATCCGCTTAAGAAATTATTAAATCGGCTTGAGATACGACTCAATACCCCAAAACTTAAAAGTTTTTTATTAATTGGCGACACCAAAATAGCATCAGTCTTATTATTAATTATCAAGCCTAAGATTTGGTCCAACAAATCAAGCGATAAGTCATTTTCGCTCGTCATTACTAAAATCACCTCAGTGCCATCTTCAATCAGCGTCTTAAAAATTAATTTCTGAGTGCCTCCAACTCCGATCTTTGATTGAATTTGAATCCTTTCGACCGGAGATGTTTTTACTTCTTGAGGCGAGCACTCGATAGCGTCCGTTGTGGGCAAAGTTGTAGTTGGTTCGCAATAATAAATTTTGCTTAGGTGGCCCTGCAAGCCGTCAAACTTTGATGCGTCATTTGATTCTTTGGCCGGAAGCTTTGGTGGAACGATGATTAAGGCAGCTTTAGTCATTTAATTTCTCTCATAGTTGTTTCTGCATAAAGACCCGGGTCTCTAATTACACCGAACATACCTGTTGTAATTCTCGCCTTATTGACGTGAATAATGGATAAAAGTAAAATCTGTATTCTTTCTGTTGCGGAAAAGAGTGGAGCTCTCTTGAGAATTTAAACATGAAATAGTCCTGTCGCAAAAACACTTTTAAAGTGAGTCACGTTACAGTCCAATGTCTCATGCCGAGCAAATCTTGTCTAATCAGTGCTTGCCATCGCGGTAATCCTGCATAAACGAAAATTTGATTCAAAAAAGATTTCAGTCGATTAAAAATGTGAGCCCAGTCATTCAAATAGAGTGTGTTCATCCGGGAAGAGACCTTTCCCATGGGATCCAATACACCAGGAGCGACGGAATCCCCGAAAATCCGTTAAACATCTTCAGATTTAAAGTCCAAGTTTCTGACTGTGGTTCAGTAGTACTTAAGCCTGATGACACTAAGTCCCCCATTTGAATCGGATTCATCTCGCTATACAGCCTAGGGTGCGAGTGCATGAGTAACGAAGATGTGACCATAGAACGAATCGTCGCTGGTGGCGATGGCATGGCGAGGCTCGCAGATGGACGAGTGGTTTTCGTTGGTGGCACAATTACTGGCGAGCGAGTTCATGTCGAGATAACAACGAATAAAAAAGACTTCGCTCGAGGTGTTGCACTTGAGATTTTGAATGCGTCGCCACATCGAGTTTCGGCGCCGTGCAAATTTGTTGCTGCTGGATGTGGTGGATGCAGTTGGCAGCATCTCGCCGTGTCAGAGCACATGTCCACCAAAGTCGCAATTGTGCAAGAAGCCTTGCGTCGCACCGCGAAATTGAGCGAAGCGGATGCTTTGTCGTCCGTTGAAACTGGCGGCTCTGTTAGTTCGCAGGCATCGCGTACAACTTTACGAATGGCTGTTCTACAGAACGGCAAACTCGGGTTTCGTCGTGGACTAAGTAACGAGTTAGTTGAGACTGATCCTTGTTTGATTGCTCACGACTTGCTCAATGAAATTATTGCCACAGCGAAAGTAAAGAACGCAACAGAAGTAACTCTGCGTTGCAGTGCATCAACTAGTGAGCGCGGTATTTGGTTGCACGACGAGCACGGTCGTGGTCAGGTCACGGGTTTACCTAAAGATGTTGGTGTGGGTATTGAATCTCTGGTGAACGAAGTGGTGGCTGGCGTGAAGTTGCGTGTGATGATGACATCATTTTTTCAGTCGTCACATCAGGCGGCTGAGTTGCTAGTTGCGGCAGTGCGCGCGGCGGCAGGCGAGCGTGCATTGTCTGGCGTTGACGGTCGAATAATTGACGCGTACGGCGGTGTTGGCTTGTTTGCGGCAACACTGCTTAGTGCTGATGTGCCAGTCAGCGTTGTTGAGTCAAGTGAATCTTCTTGTCGTGATGCCACTGCCAACCTCGCCAAGCATCTTGCTGATACGCGCGACACTAGTCAGCCGAGCGAAATTGTTCATAGCAACATTGAACAATGGTCGCCGGTGTCTGCTGGTCTAGTGATTGCTGACCCAGCGCGCACAGGTCTTGGGCCATTAGCCGTATCGCGACTTGTACAGACGAATGCGCCACGAATTGTTTTAGTTAGTTGTGATGCAGTCGCCGGCGCACGAGATCTGCGATTGCTGATTGATGCTGGTTACGAACTTGAAAATGTAACCGTGTTGGATTTATTTCCTCATACGCCACACATCGAAACCGTTAGCGTGCTTCAACGCAGGGCGTGAACGACGCGCTTGCCGACCGTGTCAAGATGTTTTTGGCGCTGCTTTTGAGTTGATTTGTCGAGACCATAAAACGCAATCCAACGAGCGCGACACCAACGGTTACACATCACGCGGATTGATCGTGAAATAATTCGTTTGCCGGGCTCGCCTTGCAATGAGTTGATGACTTTTGACGAACCGTGCGTCGTTACTGCTACAAGGCGCCGAATATTAGTTAGGCGAGGGCGAATCGTGTTGGCACCGGCTGGCAAGACCCATGCCACTTCGTTCATCCACGTGCGATCAATCCAGCCTTTGAGCATTGCGGGCAATCCGGCCCACCAGGTCGGATAAATAAACACAATTGCATCACACCATCGCAGGTCTGCAACATCTTTTGCCAGCTCAGGACGTGTTGACGGTGGCGTGTGGTGCAGGGCGCGTTCAGTAGCGCTCAAAAACGGGTCGAAATTTTCGGCATACAGGTCACGCAGGCGAATTTCATGATGCGCGGCAGTTAACTCGTTGATCACAACATCACGCACGGCACTATTAAATGAGTTCTCAAGTGGATGAACAGAAACCACCAGCGTCTTCATTCGTTGCTCTCTGATTTGTCTAGTCGTTTTGCAATTTTGTGTGCTGTGTCTGTTATGAATTTTTCGCGTTGCTCGGCAGTGCATGTGTCAAGTGCATAAATGCCGTGCCACATTGCGCGAGTCCGCAAACCTGTTGAAGCGCGAAGTGAGCGGGTCAGTGTGCGTCTGCCGTTGTCGTTAACTAGTTTGACGTAACGCCACGGCGAACCATAAGTGCTTACGCCAATAATGTGGCGAATGTTGTTTAGGTTTGGGCGAATCTGGTTTTTTTCGTTGAATCTAAATGCAACACCCAATACGAATACGCGCTCAATCCAACCTTTGAGTTGGGC
>CAMCZA010000051.1 GCA_945885515.1 Ferrithrix thermotolerans DSM 19514
GCACGCTCTGCTCGAGCGATCGTGTCTTCGACAGTGATCAGATCTCGCCCCGACCCCATTGCATTTATAGCGCCCATCAAATCGCCTGTTGGATTGACGATTCTTTCGGACAGAAAAGCCTTGTCCAGATGTGCGTGAGGTTCTGCCAACGAACCTGTCAACAACGCACCGTTCGCGTCAACAATTTGTTTGCCTGACGCGTTATTGCTCGAGTTTCCAGCAGCGACAATCGATGCGATCACCTCACGGTCAATAGTGACGTCGAAGAATTCATCAGGTCGATCTACGAGTCGACAATTTTTTATTAGCAAAAGGCTAATTTTAAATTAGTGGCTGAAGATTTGGTAACGCTCGGCGCTCAATTTTCTCGCCAAGTCGAGGAAAAATCTCGTCGGCGATAAAATGCATTTGTTCGTTCATCTCGTCGCGGCTGACGCCTGGATAGTCGAAGAAGAAGCAAATGTGCTTTAGATTAAGAAGTTCACGCCAGAAGCCAATCGTGTCGACAGCATCGTCAAATGATCCGACAATTTGAATCTTCTGATCGATCGACTCTTGTACAGTCGGGCAGTGGTTGAACGCAACCTTGCTGCCGTCGGGGTTTCGATAAGAAGAAAATCGTCCATAAGGCGACAGAAAATTAGCAAACTCGTCGTGCCCAGGCTTGCCTTTGATCATTGCTTTCTCTCGAGTTTTGGCACAGTGCAGATTAATCACGAGCATTCGATCTTCGCCGGGCGCTACGGGTGTTCCATTTTGTTCGCGAATTTCGGCGTAGCGATCCCACTTTTGTTTCTGGCTGTCAGCGTTTTGCAGCCAGTAGACGGCTTTGTGGCCGACTCTTGGTACATATTCAATTGTTTCCGGAGAAGTTACGGGCTGATACACATCAATGTGACGCAACGGTTTTGGAATCAAAGTCAAGTCGTCGACATAGCTTCCGCGATCCGGAATATCGTCCGGGGGGAAAACAAAATGCTTGCCGCGATATGAGAAGCGTTCGTTGTACCACGCAAGTTTGATTATTTCAAGACTCTCTTCAAACACTTCGCGATTAATTCGGTCGTGCTCGGCACTCATGGCGTTATCGCCAGATGCAACAACAGTTCCAAGACTCCAGGCTTCGCGCGGCACTGTGCCACGACCGACGCCGAACTCCATCCGTCCACCCGTGACGATGTCGGCGAGAGCGAAATCTTCAGCCAAACGTAGTGGATGCCACTGCGGAACAACATTGAACATTTGACCCAAGCGAAGATTTTTTGTGACGCTAGTTAGATGTTGTCCGAACATTATCAAGTTCGGCAACACCTCATATCCTTCGAATTGAAAATGATGTTCGGTGAGCCACATTGTGTCAATGCCAACTTCGTCGGCGGTTTTCGCCCACGACACAAGATTTTTGTAACACTCGATCACGCTGTCGTTGCCGTATCTTCGTTTTGTTGGCGCTACCTTGCCAGCGTCATCCATCGGAACAGTGCAGAAGAAGTTTGCGTCGACTCTCATTTGCTCAGATTACCTCAGTTGGCATTCCAACACGACCTATCTAGCATTACTTTTTTTAAGATTTCGGGGCGGTCGGTCATGATCCCGTCCACGTCAAGATCAAGTAAACGCGCCATTTCAACGGGGTCATCAATCGTCCAAACATGAACCTGAAGATCGGCGCGGTGGGCGGCGTCAACAAATTTTCGATCCACGATGGTTAGCGGACCCTGACTCACCGGTACTTGGGCCGCGTGAATATTGCGAAACTTGCCAGTCGTCCTGACCCAACTTCCGAGTCGCAACTTTGTGACATCACGCGGACCCATTGAGGTGCAAAGTTTGTCTCCGAAAGTCTCGCGCAAATGATTCAGGCGCCGATCACTGAATGAACCAATACACACCCGCTCAAAGAGATCACCCTGTGCAAGTCTGGCCTCAAGTGGTTGTAATGCCTGGTCAGATTTGCAGTCGATGTTGATGTGAGCGTCGGGCCAGGTTGCAATCAAATCTTCAAGCCGTGGAATCGGTTCAACCCCGTTGACCCGTGCCTGCGAGACTTCGGCGTAGTCAAGTTCGCAGATTAGACCAGGCCGCCTGCAAGTGCGCGAAAGATCGTCATCGTGAAATGCCAGCAATACGCCGTCGCGAGTGACATGTACATCTGTTTCTATATATATGTATCCCAGATCGATTGCCCGTTGAAACGCTGGCATGGTGTTTTCGGGTGCATCGCTGGCACCACCACGATGGGCAAATGCAATTGGTTTTTTGTGTTTTAGAAAAGGATGTAACACGACGGCGAAGTTGCTGCTCGCGACAAATTAAATCGCGCGCCCTGCGTTCTTCCAATATTCATCTTTTAGTAGACGCTTGTATAGTTTGCCCGTCGGGTGGCGCGGCAACTCGGCGCGAAAATCAATTGAACGCGGACATTTGAGATCTGCCAGAGATTCTTTGCAAAAGGCTTTAAGAATTCGCTCAAGATCGGCGGCTTGCTCTGGAGTAGTTGGCATCTTGGCAGGTTGCACGACTGCTTTTACTTCTTCTCCGAATTCGTCGTTGGGAACACCGAACACTGCAACATCAACAACTAGTGGGTGATTTATCAAAATGTTTTCCGCTTCTTGTGGATAGATATTTACACCGCCCGAAATAATCATAAATGCTTTACGGTCTGTCAGATATAAATATTTTTCAGCGTCAAGATAACCGACATCACCAAGCGTCGTCCAGCCACGACCCTGCGGATCTCTTGAACTCTTAGTCTTTTCTGGATCGTTGTGGTATTCGAAAACGGCTTTGCTTTCGAAATAAACCGTGCCAGGCTCGAGCGGAGGTAGTTCGTTGCCTTGATCATCACAAATGTGAATGACAGCGTTAATCGAGGTGCCAACTGTGCCAGGGTGAGCAAGCCATTGGTCCGAATTGCAGTAAACAAAACCGTTGCCCTCGCTACCTGCGTAGTACTCATGAATTATTGGTCCCCACCAATTAATCATCTTGTGTTTCACTTCGACGGGACACGGGGCAGCCGCATGCATTGCGCAACGAAGGCTTGACACGTCGTAATTAAGTCGTGTCGCCTCGTCGAGTTTCAACATTCGAACGAACATTGTTGGCACAAGTTGCGAATGGGTCACATTAAAACGCGCGATTAGTTTGAGATATTCTTCCGAATCAAAATGCTCCATGATTATCGCAGTGCCACCAAGTCGCTGTGCGGTCATTGTAAAACGCAATGGCGCAGAGTGATACAGCGGGGCTGGTGAAAGATATGTTGTCTTGTCGTCCATCGCAAAAAGCATTTGACATAAAGTCGTCAATCCTGTCGGTGAACCAAGAGGTGTCATTGGCAATTCAAGTTTGACCCCCTTTGGACGCCCTGTTGTGCCACTTGAGTAGAGCATGTCAACTCCGTCTATTCGATTAAGCAGCTCAGTAGTTGGCGCCTTGGCTACGGCTTGTTCATACGAGTCGTATCCAGCGACCGTACCGTCAAGCATCAAACGCAAGTTCACATTTGGTGTTCTTGAATTAATTTCAACGGCTTGCTCCGATTTATATTTGCTGGTGATGAAAGCCTTCGCGCCACAATCGTCGACGATGTAGCTGAGTTCATCTGTCGTTAAGCGCGAAGAACAAGCCGTATAGATCAGACCCGCATAATGGCAACCCCAGAGAATTTCAAAATAACGCGGATGATTCTCGAGACAAAATGCGATGTGGTCGCCAACATTAAGGCCTGCATCCCGCAGCACATGACTTAGCGCGTTGGCACGAGCGTCTAGTTCGGCAAAAGTCGTGATCGCCCCGGTCGCAGCCATTATCACTGCGGGGCGATTTGGATTTTGTAGCGCTACTGAGCCTGGAAACATAACTGCAAACTAGTCAATTTCGACCGCTAATTTAAAATTCGTTAGTGCCCGCAAGAGAATTTTGGTCCCTTAATCTGCTTCAAGTCGGTTCACGACTTGACGGCGCTGTATGTTTATTTATATTGATTGAACTGATTGAACCGGGAGATTTACATGACAACAGTTGAGGCCGAAACAATTGTTACTGACGCCGAAGTTCAGCGTCGAGTCGATAAATTGCTCAGCGAGTATCCGCCTAGTTCAACACCGGCAGTGAAGTTTCTCGGAGCCCAATTTGACGCAGGTTTGGCGTGGGTGCACTTCGCCGAAGGAAGTGGCGGAATTAATGCATCTCCAAAGCATCAGAAAATTGTCAATGAAGCAATTTCGGCTGCGGGTGGCCCGTCAAGTTATATGCGTAACCCGATTGGCTACGGCATGTGCGCGCCAACAATTTCGCAGTGGGGCACTCGTGAACAGGTCGAGAAATATATGCGACCTTTGTTTACGGGCGAAGAGATTTGGTGTCAATTGTTTTCTGAACCTGGTTCAGGTTCAGACTTTGCAGGTCTGTCCGCCAAAGGTGTTCGCGACGGCGATGAATGGCTGATCAACGGTCAAAAAGTTTGGACAACCCTCGCTCATCTATCAAAGTGGGGATTATTGGTTGTGAGAACGGACGCGCAAGCATTTAAACATGCAGGACTCACGGCAGTGATAGTTGATATGCAAGCCCCAGGTGTCGAGGTGCGACCTCTTCGTCAGATAACCGGCGAGGCAGAATTCAATGAGGTCTATTTCACCGATGTTCGCGTCGCTGTTGCAGATACTCTCGGCAAAGCGGGCGATGGTTGGCGAGTGAGTTTGACGACATTAATGAACGAACGAGTGGCAATTGGTGGGGCGATACCACGAAAAGCAACCGGCCCGATTCGAGAAGCGGTCAAACTTTGGCAGGCTCTTCCCGAAGATCAGAAGTCGGCTGCAACGCAAGATCAACTGATGAAGTTGTGGATCAAGGCAGAAGTATTGCGGTTGACGAACATTCGTGCAGGGCAGAATCGTCGCATCGGAACACCAGGTCCAGAAGGTTCGATTGGCAAAGTTGCCAGCGCCGAACTCAATAAAGACACTTACGAGTTTTGTGTCGATCTGATGGGTGCAAATGGGATGCTTTATGGAAGTTACGCACTCGTTCGCCCGGAGACCGCAATGAGTTTTGATTCGGTGCCAAAGGCTTTTTTGCGCAGTCGTGCCAACAGTATCGAAGGTGGCACAACCGAAGTTATGAAAAATATTTTAGGCGAAAGAGTGCTGGGGTTGCCTGGTGATGTGCGAGTTGACCGCGACAAACCTTGGAGCGAAGTTCCAAGAAATTAATGCGTGAAACTATTGTGCTAGCAGTGCCAGCACGGAGCTAGCACCCGTCTTTTTATCATCAACGATTCGTCGCGTTGCATGAGAACCGCCAAGCATTGAGGTCGCAATAAGTTCTATTGCCGTCTGTAGTTGTCGAATATGTCTTGGTGGCGGAAAGTATTCGTCTTCTTGAGCGATCTTTACCTCGCGCACACCATTTCGCGGTGCAAGCAATTGAATGATCTCGATAACAAGTTCTTCGGGCGCCGAGGCTCCTGCAGTCACGCCAATCGTGCCCGAAAGATTGCTCGGCAATTCGCTTGCGTTGTTGACGCGGTAAACACTTTTGCAGCCACAGTCTTTGGCAAGTTTTTCAAGTGCTCTCGTGTTCGACGAATTGTCGGACCCGATTACGATTATTGCGTCGCATTGCGTCGCGATTTCCATTAATGCGCCTTGCCTATTTGTCGTGGCAAAACAAAGGTCGCTCTTGCCCGGCGACCAAACTTGCGGATATTTGAGTTTTACAGCGTCGGCAACATCTTTCCAGTCGCGATGCGACAGGGTTGTTTGAGCGAGTATCGCCACTGGTTCAGTGAAGTTTTTCAGCGCCGCAACTTCGTCGAGTGTTTCAACGCGCGAGATTGAATCTGGCGCAACTGCCATCGTCCCAACTGCCTCTTCATGACCTTCGTGACCGATATAAACGATGTGGTAGCCCTTGTTGGCTCGAGTCTTAACTTCGTGATGCACCTTTGTCACTAATGGACACACTGAATCAACTACATAACTCCCAAGTTCGCGTGCTGCGGCAACTACCTGCGGTGCAGAACCGTGCGCCGACAACATGATTGGACGACCTTTGGGTATCTCACTTAAATCATCGACGAAGATCACGCCAAGATTTTTGAATCTATCCACGACAATTTTGTTGTGCACGATCTCGTGATAGCAATAAACCGGAGCATCAAAAGTACGCACCATCCAAGCCAAAGCTTTGATCGCCATTTCAACTCCTGCACAAAATCCGCGAGGCGAGGCGAGGATAACTTCGTCGACGTTATTCACCGCTTGGAAGAATACCTCGCTAATGCAACGGTAAACTGCTGTCGTGACAACATCCCTAGCAACTGTTGTCATCGTCGGACGGCCAAATGTTGGCAAGAGCACACTGTTTAATAGGTTTATGGGCTCGCAAGTAGCGATCGTCCAAGACACTCCAGGTGTAACTCGCGACAGATTTGAACGAAAAGTTGAATGGCAGGGTCGACACTTCAACGTCGTAGACACAGGTGGATGGATGCCCGGCGGAACTGAACTCGACGCAAAGGTCAGCCGCCAAGTTGAAGCCGCAGTCAAAGAAGCAGATCTCGTTTTGTTTGTGGTCGACTCGGCAGCCGGGGTCCTCGATGACGACCAGGCAATCGCAAAGTGGTTGCGCACAAGTGGCAAAGAAGTACTCGTCGTTTCAAACAAAGTTGACAGCGATAAGCGTGAGTTCGACAAGTGGGAGTTCTTGTCGCTCGGGTTGGGTGATCCGTTTCCGGTTTCGGCGCTGCACGGGCGAAAAGCAGGCGATGTGTTGGACGAAATCTTGATTCGAGTTCCACGTCGCGAGGGCGATGATCAGGTTGAAGTTGAAGTCGAGCGGCAAGGCCCGAACCGAACTATTGGAATCCCACGCGTCTCAATAGTCGGGCGACCGAATGTTGGTAAGAGCACACTTTTCAATCGTCTCGTTGGGCAAGATCGAGCAGTAGTTCATGACATGCCTGGTACTACACGAGATTCGATAGACACGGTTGTTGAAACCCCAGATGGGCCGATGATGTTCGTTGATACTGCGGGCATGCGTCGACGCAGTCGTGTCGATGAATCAACCGAGTACTACTCGTTTGTGCGAGCGCTGCGAGCCGTAGACGAATCCGATATTGCTTTGCTCGTAATCGATGCAACCGAAGGCATCACCAGCCAAGATCAACGCCTCGCCGAGCGAATTGACGCATCTGGTAGCCCGGTTGTCGTCGTGCTAAATAAATGGGAGATGTTGAATGCTGATCAACGACTTGAGATAGATATTGAGATTGGTCGCAAGCTGTTTTTCGTTGGTGATGCTCCAGTTCTCAAAATGTCGGCGCTGACTGGCAAGGGTGTGCAAAAGTTGCGACCCGTACTTCAAGATTCAATTGAGCAATACCACCGTCGAGTGCCGACACGAGATGTCAATCGAGTGATTGCGCGAGCTCAGCAGCAGCAACCCGCACCAAGTGGTGGGCGAGTGTTGTATGCATTACAAGGTGCATCAGATCCACCGACATTTACATTGTTCGTCAATAAAGAATTGCCCCAGACTTATTTGCGCTATCTAGAACGATCAATTCGTGAGGGTTTTGAATTTGGTTCGGTGCCGATCAAGATACGTGTGCGCAAGCGGGCAGAGTAGCAATAATGCCTTGGTGCGAGCCATGTGCTAAATATTTTGCGCCAAGCGCATTGACTACCAGCGGCGACTGTCCGAGTTGTGGTAGTCACGCTTTGGTAACAGGTAACACAAATAAGGTCACTGCAAAGAATCTTGACCTGAAAGCGCTTGCTGCAAGCGGTGGACAAGGCGCCGAGAAAATACCATGGCATTTCAAACTGTTGGTTGTTCTTTTGGTCATTTATTTGGGATGGCGAATTGTTTCGTTATTTCTGTAAAAGACTCAAAGTAGAATAAGGTGAATACCTGCGGGCTGTAGCGCAGCTTGGTTAGCGCGCTTGTCTGGGGGACAAGAGGTCGGAAGTTCAAATCTTCTCAGCCCGACCATTTTTACTAATTCATAAGTTGTCTAGGATTCAGGAAACCGCGTTTTTGATTCAATAACTAGTAGGAGACGATATGAAACTTGCTGATCGACTAAACCGCCTCGGCACTGAAACTGCCTTTGCTGTTGCCGCCACCGCCGCTGATTGGGTTAGCAAGGGCAATGAAGTGTTTCCCTTTCATCTTGGTGACCTGAATCTTGCCACTCCAGAAAACATTTCAAACGCAATGCAGCAAGCTGTCGCTCAAGGTAAAACCGGTTACTGCCCGAATGCGGGCATCGCACCTCTTCGTGCAGCACTCGCACAAAGCCTTGGACAACAACGTAATGTAGTTTTTGCGCCAGAAAACGTAGCAGTGCAGCCTGGCGGAAAGCCAGTCATTGGAAAGTTTCTGCGCAGTGTGATGAACCCTGGAGATGAGGTGTTGTATCCAAATCCAGGTTTCCCGATCTATGAAAGTCAAATAGAATTTAATGACGGAATAGCCGTGCCATACCGTTACCTTGACACCGAAAATGGCTTTCAAATCGACTTAGATTATTTAACCTCGAAAATTAATTCAAAGACGAAAGCGTTGATACTCAACGATCAGCAGAATCCATTGGCAGCAGAAATGACAGACGAGGAACGTCAAGCACTTGCTAACTTGGCGATCAAACACAATCTGTGGGTGATGTCTGACGAAGCGTATTTTGACATTCGATATGCGGGCGAAAGCAAAAGCATCGTCTCGCTGCCAGGGATGCTTGAGCGCACTGTGATCCTGTATACATTTTCAAAGAAGTTTGCGATGACTGGTTGGCGGTTGGGTGCAGCCATCGGACCAACCGATCTCGTTGACCGTATTTCAAAGTTGAATACGAACGAGGAGAGTTGCACCGCACAGTTTGTGCAGTGGGCCGGGGTCGAGGCGATCACCGGAGATCAATCTGGAGCGAACGAATTGGTGCGTGTCTTGAAGACACGGCGCGATGCGACGATTACGGGCATTGATAATGTTCACGGAATGCGGGTACATACTCCAAATAGTGCGTTCTATGTGTTTCCTGAAGTTTCCCAGACGATGGCTCGTACGGGACATGACGATGTTGCGAAATTCGCATCAGACGCGCTTCATAATTCAGGCATGTCTTTTTGTACTCGAAAACATTTTGGTCGCCCGCTTAGCGATGAGCGTGGCAACTACATTCGACTTGCATACAGCGGCATAAATAATCCGCAAATCGAAAAAGGCCTTGGTCGCTTGGCAGATTGGGTCAATTCGAAATGAATTTGAAGGTTGTCGTAACTGGCAAAATTCCGTCAGCTGGCTTGAAGGCCTTGAAAGATGCTGGGATCACGCCAATTGCTTGGGACGCAGATCAACCGATGTCTCGGCCAGCGTTACTTGAGGCAGTAAAAGGCGCCGAGATATTGATCACATTGTTGACTGAAAAAGTTGACAGCGAATTATTGGACGCAGCGGGTGCGCAACTCAAGGCCGTGTGCAATGTGGCTGTTGGGTTTAACAACATTGACGTTGCGGCATGCACCACGCGAAATGTTCGTGTGACCAACACGCCAGGAGTGTTGACCGATGCGACTGCCGATATTGCTTTTGCTTTGGTGCTGATGGTGACCCGCAGACTTGGTGAGGGTGAGCGCGTGATCCGAGCAAAAAGTGATTGGCAGTGGGGGATGTACTACATGCTCGGTGCAGGAATTCAAAATCGTCAAATTGGAATCGTTGGCATGGGGGCAATCGGCATAGCCACGGCGCGACGAGCAAAAGCCTTTGGAATGTCTGTTGCATATTTTTCGCGCTCTAAGATCGCCGAAGAAACTGCTCTTGAACTTGACGCCAAGTGTCTTTCGCTAGATGAATTGTTAGCCACCAGCGACATCGTCTCAATTCATTGCCCATCCAATGAATCAACTCATCATTTGATTGGAGCAGCGCAGTTCAAGAAAATGAAGAAGACTGCTTTCTTGATCAACACCGCCCGTGGTCCGATAGTCAATGAACAAGAGCTTGTTGACGCTTTGATTTCATCAGAAATTGCTGGTGCGGGACTTGATGTTTTTGAGTTTGAACCACAAGTAAATTCTGGGTTGCTGAATTTAGAGAATGTCGTTTTGATTCCGCATCTTGGCTCGGCTACAGCAGAGACGCGTGCGGCTATGGCAACTTTGGCCGCGACAAATGCCGTGGCAATTGCCAAAAATCAAACGCCACCGACACCAGTTAATTGAGCTGCACAAAATGCGAGGGTTAGGAACTTTAATCAACACGGCAACAGTGCTTGCCGGTG
>CAMCZA010000052.1 GCA_945885515.1 Ferrithrix thermotolerans DSM 19514
TGATCGAGAGCATGTGGTTTTTAGCCACGACAGTGTGTTGCGTCGTCAACAAGTTTTTGGGTATTCACACGAAGAATTAAAACTAATCATTGCTCCAACTGCGTTGACTGGCACTGAGCCGATCGGATCAATGGGAACAGATACACCGATTGCCGTTCTGTCAACTCGACCGCGATTGTTGTTTGATTATTTTTCACAATTGTTTGCCCAAGTTACAAATCCGCCGCTTGACGCGATTCGCGAAGAGATCGTCACATCAGTTGGGTCAACTTGTGGACCGGAAAGCAATTTGTTGCTTGCGACTGGCGAGAACTGCAAACAACTCGTGTTGCCTTTTCCGATTATCGATAATGACGAACTAGCAAAAATTATTCACATCAATGGCGATGAGTCATTTGAGCATCTGAAGTCCAAAGTATTTAGTGGCTTGTATCGAGTTGCGAACGGGGCGCAAGCAATGCGTGAGGCGCTTGATGAGATTTGTCGAAATGTGATTGAGGCGATCAATGATGGTGCTCGAATAATTGTGCTATCTGACCGCAATAGTGATGAAGTTTTCGCACCGATACCGTCGCTGCTGTTGACGAGTGCCGTCCACCATCATCTGATCCGCGAAAAACAACGAACAAAAGTCGGATTGATAGTCGAATGTGGAGACGCACGCGAGGTTCACCACATGGCGCTGCTGATTGGTTATGGCGCAGGAGCGATTAATCCGTATTTGGCTTTTGAGTCAATTGAAGACATGGTTGGTGTTGACGACTCAGCGAGCATGTTTGGTCTCGGAACGATCACAGCAAAAAGCGCGATTAAGAACTACATCAAGGCGTCGGGCAAAGGTGTATTGAAAGTTATGTCGAAGATGGGTGTTTCAACCGTGGCTTCTTACACGGGTGCACAGATTTTTGAAGCGATTGGATTGTCAACCGAATTAGTCGACGAGTTTTTCACAGGTACGGTTTCGCGCCTTGGTGGAATCTCGCTTGATGAGATCGCGCGCGAAGTTTCTGCTCGCCACTCGGTGGCATACCCGACGCGGCCAGATCAAAGACGCCACCGACAACTTGAACTCGGAGGTGAGTATCAATGGCGTCGCGAAGGTGAACATCATCTATTTAACCCTGACACTGTTTATCGGCTGCAGCATGCGACGCGCACGGGCCGCTACGACATTTTCAAGCAATACACAAAGTCGGTTGATGATCAATCTCGAGTTCTTGCAACATTGCGCGGGCTATTCGAGTTTGCTCAGACAAATAATTCAATTTCAATCGATGAAGTTGAACCCGTAAGTGAAATTGTCAAGCGCTTTTCAACCGGGGCAATGAGTTACGGATCAATTTCGGCAGAAGCCCATGAGACATTGGCAATAGCCATGAATCGCATTGGCGCCAAGAGCAACACCGGCGAGGGCGGAGAAGACGCCGAAAGATATTTACCAATGCCAAATGGTGATTCAAAGCGATCGGCGATTAAACAAGTTGCGTCGGCACGCTTCGGGGTGACCAGTGAATATCTTGTAAATGCTGACGACTTGCAAATCAAAATGGCGCAAGGTGCCAAGCCTGGAGAAGGCGGTCAACTACCGGCGCACAAGGTTTATCCATGGATTGCCAAGACTCGCTATTCAACTGCAGGTGTCGGGCTAATTAGTCCGCCACCGCATCACGACATTTATTCGATTGAAGATCTCAAACAATTGATTCATGATCTCAAGAACTCAAACCCTGTTGCAAGAATTCATGTGAAACTTGTGGCTGAAGTTGGAGTTGGCACTGTTGCTGCTGGTGTGGCAAAAGCAAAAGCAGATGTGGTTTTAATTTCTGGACACGATGGAGGAACGGGTGCATCACCTCTGACTTCGCTGAAACACGCCGGTGCACCTTGGGAACTCGGTCTTGCTGAAACTCAGCAGACATTGATGCTCAATGGATTACGCGACCGGATCGTCGTGCAGACCGATGGGCAAATGAAAACTGGTCGCGATGTGATAATCGCTGCGTTGCTGGGTGCCGAAGAGTTTGGTTTTGCTACCGCGCCGCTAGTAGTCAGTGGATGTGTGATGATGCGGGTTTGTCATCTCGACACTTGCCCAGTTGGGATAGCCACCCAGAACCCAGAGTTGCGTGCAAAGTTTTCTGGTAAGCCAGAGTTTGTGACCAACTTTTTTGAATTTGTTGCGACTGAGGTTAGAGAATATTTAGCGCAACTCGGGTTCCGCAGTTTGCAAGAAGCAGTTGGTCGTGTTGAGATGCTGAATTCAAAACACGCTGTTGATCACTGGAAGGCGCGTGGGTTAGATATTTCATCGATCTTGGCTATTCCACAAAATCCTTACAATCAAACGCCGTATCAGTCAACACCACAGGATCACGGCTTGGTTGACGCTCTCGACAATGAATTAATCTCAAAGTGCGATACTGCATTGAAAACTTCTCAGCCAGTTGCACTCGAATATGCGATTAGTAATACGAATCGCACGGTCGGCACGATGCTTGGCTACGAAGTTACGAAACGATTTGGCGCAATCGGTTTGCCAGACGCAACAATCAAACTTCATTTCAAAGGCTCCGCGGGTCAGAGTTTTGGTGCGTTCATCCCAAGCGGGATCGAATTGCATCTAGAAGGAGATTCAAACGACTATCTAGGCAAAGGGTTATCGGGCGGGCGAATAATTTTGCACCCTGACAAGCGTGCGAAGTTTGTCGCACACGAAAATGTAATCGCCGGCAATGTGATTGGTTACGGCGCAACCAGTGGCGAAATATTTATCTCGGGCATTGTTGGTGAGAGATTTTGTGTCCGCAACTCGGGAGCGATAGCAGTTGTCGAAGGAGTCGGCGATCATGGATGCGAATATATGACCGGTGGGCGAGTGGTGGTGCTCGGTACGACTGGGCGAAATTTCGCTGCAGGAATGTCCGGTGGAATTGCCTATGTGTATGACAACGAAGATGGCTCGAACACTAATTTTGAATCTCGTGTCAATACTGAACTTGTTGACTTGGTCGCACTTGAGAACAACGATTTGGTTTGGCTAGAGCAAATAATCGGTCGGCATCTCACGTTGACAAACTCGGTGCGTGCTCAAGAATTACTCGCTAATTGGAAAGTTGCTCAGACAAAGATTCGCAAAGTTCTGCCACGCGATTACGCGCGAGTTATCGCGGAAATCGAAAGACAAAGTTTGACCGAGAGTGCAAAGAAAGTTGCTGTAACTGCTCATGGGTGAACCAACAGGATTTTTGAAGTGGGATCGTGCGACACCTAAACGCAGACAAATTGCAGTACGAGTTCAGGATTGGAATGAGGTCTACGAAAAGTTTCCGAGCGAAGATTTAAAGCATCAGGCGGGTCGGTGTATGGACTGCGGAATACCTTTTTGTAATAACGGCTGTCCGTTGGGTAATTTGATCCCGGATTGGAACGACCTTGTATATCGCGGTCACTGGAAAGACGCGGTTGAGAGATTGCATGCGACAAATAATTTTCCAGAGTTTACGGGTCGGTTGTGTCCGGCACCATGCGAGTCGGCCTGTGTGCTCGCAATCAACTCTGATGCGGTGACGATTAAGCAAGTTGAAGTCGAGATAATTGATCGGGCCTGGAGCGAAGGATGGGTTAGTCCGCAAGTTCCGAGCAAAAAGACGGGCAAGCGAGTGGTCGTGATTGGTTCTGGGCCGGCGGGTCTTGCTTGTGCTCAGCAACTTACTCGCGTTGGTCATGAAGTTGTTGTGCTTGAGCGGGCCGATCGAATTGGTGGACTATTGAGATACGGCATTCCAGAATTCAAAATGGAAAAGCGGCACATCGATCGGCGCATTGATCAGATGCGAAGTGAAGGGACCGTGTTTCGAACGAATGCAGTCGTCGGCGAAAATGTAGATATTGATGTGCTTGTCGCATCCAACGATGCAGTTGTGTTGGCGTGCGGTGCTACTGCGGCGCGTGACTTGCCCGTTGCCGGCCGAGAATTGAATGGAATCCATCAAGCAATGGAATACTTGCCACCCGCGAACAAGGTTCAACAAGGAGATCTGGATGGTTCGCCCATTTCGGCGCACGGCAAACATGTTGTGATTATCGGTGGGGGTGATACCGGTGCAGATTGTTTAGGTACTGCGCATCGGCAAGGTGCATTGTCGGTGACTCAACTTGAGATTTTGCCGCAGCCACCCGAGGCACGCGCGCAAACAAACCCGTGGCCTCAGTGGAGTTTTATTTATCGAACATCTTCTGCTCATGAAGAAGGCGGCGAGCGATTATTTTCAGTAACAACTGACCGCTTCCTCGCTGATGAAAAAAACAATGTTCGAGCGTTGGTGATTTGTGAAGTCAGATCTGAGTCGGGTTCATTCGTAAAAGTTGAAGGTACCGAACGCGAGTTGCAGGCCGATCTTGTTTTGCTTGCACTTGGTTTTGTGGGCCCTGAAAAATCTACATGGATCGACCAACTTGGATTGCAAACCGACTCGCGAGGAAATATTTCTCGCGACGACGAATACATGTCGAACCTGAAGGGAGTCTTTGTTGCTGGTGATATGGGTCGTGGACAAAGTTTGATCGTTTGGGCAATTGCCGAAGGGCGTGCAACCGCATCAGCGGTCGACCAATACCTGATGGGCACCACTGATCTGCCTGTGCCGATAGTCGCTTCGGCGAAGCCGTTAATTTAACACAATTTTTATTTGCCTAGATTTACTGTTCACCCGCAACTTGCCCAATATCGTTTACGATAGGCGTGATGGTGAAACGAGATTTCAGATCAGTATTTGTAACAGTTGCGACGGCCATGTTTGTCCTTGCGTCATGTGGCGTTGATGTAACCGGCACGGCAACAACTGTTGTGCCTATTGGGCCGACAGATTTTGCGACTATTCCTCCAGTGGTTTCGACACTGCCGAATACAACTACCTCTTTGCCGCCGGGCGCTGTCGGAGTCGAGCAAGAATACATCGTGCAGGCTGGAGACTCCCCAAATTTGGTAGCCAATTTGTTTGGGATCACGCTGACAGAATTGTTGTCTTGGAACGGTTTAGTTGCCGCATCGCAGTTTCCATATGCAGGGCGCAAACTTCGCATTCCACCGTCAGCGCAAGTGGTTTCGACAAATGTGCAACAAACCGTTTCGGCAAATGTTGTCGGCAAACCAGGTTGCGGCACTCGACCGGCAGGAACCTATGAGGTCGCGCAGGGCGACTACCTGCTGGGTATTACAAAGAAATTCTGTGTATCAATGGGATCGTTAATCTCGGCTAACAGATGGTCAAGCATCGATGTGCTGCTTTATCCAGGAATGAAAATCAATATCCCAGCAGCCGGTTCTTGAGCATCTAACAAATAAAAGTAGCGAAGTTAGCGATTTGTGTTTCGTCGCCGCTTGGCATGACGGGCAATCGCAAGATTAATTAATTCATCTAAAAGTTCTGGATAGCTGATTCCTGATGCTTTCCACAACTTCGGATACATCGATATCGGGGTGAAGCCAGGGATGGTGTTGATCTCGTTACATAAGAATCCTCGACCGCTTTCTTCGTAAAAGAAATCAATACGAGCCATACCGTCGCCTCGTAACAACATAAAAACCCTGAGCGCAAGTTGCTGCACTTCAAGCGTTTGTTGTGCAGTGAGCGGAGCGGGGATCAGCAACTTCGCACTATCTATGAGATATTTGTCTTCGTAATCGTAGAACTCGTGGCTTGGGATAATTTCGCCAGGTATCGATGCTCGCGCAGTTTGATTGCCGAGAATTGCAATTTCGATCTCGCGACCGCTGATCGCTTCTTCAATCAACGCCCACTCGTCGTATTCAAAAGATTTTGAAAGTGCATTGATAATCTCATCGCGGGTCTTGGCTTTCTTTACACCAATTGATGAACCCATATTTGCGGGCTTGACAAATACTGGGAGCCCCAGTTCTCTAACTGCGGTTTCGACTGCGGCGTTGTGATCATCGCTGTCGCGCACTGTGATGAACTTTGGTTGTGGAATATTATTTGCGGCGAGAATCTGTTTGGCAACACTCTTGTCCATTGCAATTGCGCTACCAAGCACACCCGCACCGACATAAGCAACATGTGCAAGTTCTAGCAACCCTTGCACTGTGCCATCTTCGCCCATTGGCCCGTGCAAAAGGGGCAACACAACTGTTCGAGAAAAGTCGCCGACACTCTCTAGAACTAAATTTGCATTTGTTGTTGCACCCGTGGCCTCAAGTGTTTTGAAATCTTTCGTAACTGGCATCTCTGCCTTGACCCATTGACCTGATCGGGTTATGCCGACGGTCGTGACGGTGTACTTGTTTGGGTCTAGAGCGCGTAAGACATGCGCCGCAGTCACGCAACTGACATCATGCTCTGCTGACTCGCCGCCAAATAATACGACAATTTGAGTTTTCGCATCGCGATTTCGGCTAGTCACTTGTCTTTACGGTACTCGCATAACAGTATTAATCAGTCTCAGCAAAATCTCGCAGTTATAATCAAAGCACTATGCGCTTGATGGCAGCAGATGTCGCGCACGCAGTGTCTGGTCAATTGAGTGGCGCTAATTCTCATTTAGAAGGTGTCTCATTTGATTCGCGATCAATTAAACCTGGGCAACTGTTTGTCCCAATAATTGATCAAAGAGACGGACATGATTTTATTGTTGATGCACTCAGTCGTGGCGCAGGTGCATATTTGACTTCGCGTGAGCCGCAAGGTCGAACCTCAATACGAGTTTTAAATACAGTTGAGAGTCTGTTGATTTTGGGAGCTTGGGCTAGAGCAAGGCTAAATGATCAACTTAAAAACCGTGTTGTTGCGATTACGGGTTCAGTTGGTAAAACATCGACAAAAGATTTCGTTGCTAGTGCACTGGCAACAAAATTTCGTACGCATGCCAGCGAGCTTTCTTTTAACAATGATTTCGGACTACCGACGACAATTTTAAACGCACCCGATGATGTTGAAGTGCTCGTATTAGAAATGGGGATGCGCGGCTTTGGTGAAATTGCGAGACTCTGTCAAGTTGCCCGCCCAAATATTGGAATAATTACGGCGGTTGCAAACGCTCATACTCAAAGAGTCGGATCAATTGAAGGTGTGGCACGAGCCAAACAAGAACTTGTCGAATCATTAGCAGAAAGTGATTTCGCAATATTGAACGCCGATGATTCGAATGTGTTGTCAATGCGAAAAACAACGAAGGCCAAAGTTCTAACCTTCGGAGAAAGCAAAGCCGCAGATGTTCAGATCACTTCGTGTGAGATAAATCAGCGAGGATGTGCTTTAGCTGATGTTAAGACGCCGTGGGGCGATGTTAATTTATTGATGCAGATTCCTGGTCGACATATGGCTCGCAATGCTCTGGCAGCGATCTGTGTTGCCGGAATTCTAGAACTAAACCTAGACACTGTTGCGCAAGCAATATCAAAATCAGCAATCTCGCCATCTCGAATGCAAATTCGAAAACTCAAAAATGGTGCCGTGGTTCTAGACGACTCGTACAATGCAAATCCTGCATCAATGCGCGCCGCTCTTGAGACACTTTTGACTCTTGATGGCACGCGCAGAGTCGCCTTTTGTGGGTTGATGGCCGAGCTTGCATCTCCTGACGAAGACCATCTGGCAATCGCAAAATACGCAGCACAAAATCAGATAGAGATAGTTGCCGTTGAAACTAATTTGTATGGTGCTAACCCGGTCACTTTTGATGCTGCCCGCGAGATGTTGGCGCAACTTTCGGCAAAAGAAGTAGCACTCGTTAAAGGATCAAAAGTCGCTGGACTCGTTCGGCTTTGCGACGGACTATAAAACTGTCGGGTTTGAGTTGTCGCGCTCAATTCGTTCGATGTCGCACCAACTCCACAACACGATTGCCCAAAGCGAACCCAAAATTAGTAACCACTGCGAACCGTAACGATCAATAAGTGGCCCGAAAATTAAATTGCCAATTGGGACAGTGCCGCCGAAGGCCATAAACCAAAGTGCCATCACTCTTGCGCGAATTTCTGGCGTGAGACCAGAGGCAAGGACTGTTTGCATTGATGTGGTTGTAAAAAAGTATGCCGCACCAAGAAAAAATACTGCAAAGAATGCGAGGAGCACACTTGGGGCAAGTGCAAACGCCATCATGCTGACAGCGAAACCGGCGAAACCTTGTCGAATTAGTTTTCGATTATCAACATCTACAAATAATGTTGAGACGCTTAGACCACCTAGGCAGGCGCCCAGCCCCCATGTGGCGTAAAGCCATTGGTAGGTGCTGCTTTGTGGCGAAATACCGAAATTGAGTTCTGCGACTGCGGGGAAGAGTCCGACATATGGCAATGACAATAATGAAAATGAAGCCAAAGTCAATACAAGTCTTGATACGACAACTCTTTCGCGAGCAATTCGAAATGCAAAAGTAAATCTTCGCCAACCAGTTGTGGTGTCACGAATGATTTCAGGTACATCAACACTCAAAAGTGCAAAAATTACAAATAGATATGTGACCGCATTGATTGCAAAGAATTCAGATGTCGTGACATGCCATTGCGAAAGAACCGCAACGATAATTGGCCCGACAACTCGAGAACCGTTCACTACTGTTGAATTCAATGAAATCGCCCCTGCAAGGTCACTAGGCGGCACAAGAGATGTCAGCATTGTTGACCAAGCTGGAATATTCAAAGCATTTCCGACGCCGACGCCGAGTTGAGCAAGAAATAGCATCCAGATAGGCGAGTTGTTGGCAGCGAATAGTGCGAGCAAAAGTGAGCAACAAAGTTGTACTGCCTGCATCGAAATCAAAAACTTTTTGCGATCAACTCGATCGGCAATCACGCCACCCGGTATCGACAACAACAGGATCGGCCCTAATTGTGCGAAAATCAATAGCGCGACAAATGAAGCTCGTCCGGTTCGTGAATAGATATAAACGGGTAAAACCACATTTTGAATCCATGTGCCAATGTTTGATGCAAACGAACCGAACCAAATTCGACGAAAATCTCGAACATGAAGTGCCGCTCGGGCACTGCCAGTTTTGTGCGGGTTGCTTTTTCGGCTTATTGGTGTTGAAGAATCAGTTGTATCAGTCATGCGCGAACTGAGTAAACGCTAGTGCAATAATTGTTATATGGCTGTTACTGATCGGGATGTGGTGAAAAATTTATCTGTTACTGGGCAACTAGATGCCGACTCGTGTCGCACACGTCACGCAATTTTTTCTGAATGTCCGCACTGTGGTTCATCACTACATGCTGAGCACGCACATTTTAAATGTGGCAATTGTGGTTGGCGCGACAGTTGCTGCGACTAGATAATTATTGCTGAGATGATTTGCTAG
This sequence comes from Ferrithrix thermotolerans DSM 19514, assembly GCA_945885515.1. Taxonomy (GTDB): domain Bacteria; phylum Actinomycetota; class Acidimicrobiia; order Acidimicrobiales; family Ilumatobacteraceae; genus BACL27. The sequence continues at coordinate 9,316 of CAMCZA010000052.1, forward strand.
CCAGCTAAAACAGATAGCGGATCAACAGCCACTAATCCGAGTGCTTTTGCCGCAGCATCATTTGTAATTTGTCCGTCAACAGTGTTTACTCCAAGTTTTAGAGCGCCGTCGCGTTGTACGGCAACACGAGTTCCGTACTTTGCAACATCAATTAGAAACGGCAGGGTTGCATTAGTGAGGGCATAAGTACTTGTGTGTGGAACCGCACCCGGCATATTGCCAACGGCATAGTGCAAAACACCATGTTGTTCGTACACGGGTTCTTTATGTGTCGTCTCGTGAATTGTTTCAATGCATCCACCTTGATCGACTGCAACATCAACAATGACTGCGCCGGTCTTCATTGACTTGACCATTTCTTGTGAGACCAAAACTGGCGCGCGTGCGCCAGCAACCAGCACTGCACCAATTAGTAAATCAGCTTCTGCGACGCATCGCTCAATTGCACCACGATTTGAGGCGACAGTTGTAATTCGAGAGCGGATGATTTGATCGAGCAGTCGCAATCGGTCCAAGTCTTTATCGAGTAATAAAACTTCGGCTTCCATTCCGCCTGCGATCCATGCTGAATTCCATCCAACATTTCCAGCACCAATAACGACAACTTTGGCAGGACGAACTCCTGGTGCACCGC
>CAMCZA010000053.1 GCA_945885515.1 Ferrithrix thermotolerans DSM 19514
CTCAATCTTGAACTTGAGACCGAAGGCATGACGCTAAATATTGGACCACAACATCCTGCCACGCACGGAACTTTGCGAATCATCGCGCGTCTAGATGGCGAGCAAGTTGTATGGGCCGAGCCAGCCTGCGGATATATGCATCGTGGTTACGAAAAACTTACCGAAGTTCGAACATTTCCCCAAGTAACGACGCTTGTTAATCGCATTGACTGGCTGGGAAGTTTCGCGAACGAAGTGCCTTTTATTTTGGCGGCTGAGAAACTCATGGGTGTTGAAGCGCCGCCACGTGCCGCGTACATTCGGACAATTTTGTTTGAACTTTCGCGCATCGCCAACGTCACATTGTTTCTCGGTGATCTAGGTGTTCAGTTGGGTGCAATTACGCCGGTGTTTCTAGCTTTCCGCGACCGTGAATATGTTTTGAATTTAATCGAATCAGCCACCGGCGGTAGGTTCCATCCAAACTTTGATCGAATTGGGGGACTGAAAGATGATCTACCTGCCGGATGGATTGACGAGACTCACGCTGTGATGAAAAAACTTCGAGGTTTTTGTGACCAAATTGAAGATTTACTTTTTGGAAACGAAATTTTCCAGTCACGAACCCGCGGTATCGGTGTTATCCCCCGTGATGTCGCATTGCAGTACGGACTATCCGGTGCAAACTTACGCGCCAGCGGAGTTGATTGGGATTTACGACGCGACCAGTCATTGCCGATGATGTGGAACAAAGCAGATTGGAAAGTCTGGACCCATCCAGATGGTGACAGTTTTGCTCGTTGTTGGATTCGGTTGCAAGAAACTCGCGAGTCAACAAAAATCGTCGATCAACTTCTTGGCTCAATCCCGGCAGGGCCAGTTATGGCCAAAGTGCCCAAGATTATTAAAGTCCCAGAGGGCGAAGCCTGGGTCTCAACTGAAAATCCACTTGGCGAAATGGGCTACTACGTTGTTTCGCGTGGAGACCTTGGTCCGTTCAGAGTAAAAATTCGATCGGCGAGTTTCAACAATATTTCGATCACGCCTTGGTTGTTGCGCGGTGTTTATGTTCCAGACATTGTGACAATTCTTGCGTCTCTATATTTTATTCTCGGAGATATTGATCGGTGATCGCACTGTTGGCTGAAGTCCCATACTGGGGACAATCATTGTTGCGTGTGCTGGGCGGATTAGTTGCTGTGCTGCTTCCAGCGGGAACAATTGTTTATGTATTTTTGTTCAAGATGATGTCTTTCATGCAAAGTCGCCTCGGCCCAATGGAAGCCGGACCATACGGGTCGATGCAACTTTTCGCTGAAGTAGGTAAATGGCTGCAAAAAGAAGACATCGTTCCAGACCGTGCCGACGCTCGAATCTTCAAGATGGCCCCGATCATTGTGCTGGTCAGCACTTTTTTGCTGGTTGTTGTTGTGCCGTTTGGTCCCGAAGCATGGTTTACAGATTTCGAAACAGGTGTGTTTTATGCGCTCGCAGTTTCGTCTATTTCAGTTCTCGGAATTCTGATTGCTGGTTGGTCGAGCGCCAATAAATATTCTCTGCTTGGTGGATTGCGTGCAGCGGGACAGTTGATCGCCTACGAGTTGCCGATGGTGCTTGCAGTGATGGGTGTAGTCATTCAAGCAGGAACGATGAACTTACAGAAAATTGTTGTCGCCCAAAATACGGGCGCAATGTTCGGCCTTGACGCAATTGGTCACCCTTATGTAATTAGTCAGTTTTTTGGTTTCATTATTTTTATGATCGCGATCCAGGCCGAATTGACGCAAGCACCGTTCGACATGCCAATCGCTGAAAGCGAACTTGTGTCTGGATACATGACTGAATACTCGGGCTTTCGTTTCTTGATATTTTTTATTGGCGAGTTCGCCACCGCTGGCGTGTTTGCGATGATTGCTTCAGTGTTGTTTCTCGGTGGTTGGGGCGTCCCATTCGTATGGTTCGGTTGGACTTCCGTTGATGATGTTGCCAATTGGATGAACATCGTCGGACCGTTGATCATGTTTACCAAGATGATGTTGCTTGTTTTTATAATCATGTGGATTCGCTTTAGTTATCCGCGACTTCGTGAAGATCAATTGCAACGATTCGCCTGGAAGGGTTTGATCCCAGTCGCACTTTTAAACATTATGGTCACAGCAATTTTAAAGGTGGTGTTCTAAGTGGCAAAAGTTCCTGGTTTAGTAAAGGGTCTTGGAGTAACTCTTGGAACGTTGTTTAACACAGCGGTCAAAGGTTCAAACACCGTGCAATACCCGCACGAAAAAGAAACTCCGCCGATTCGATCGCGTGGAGTTATTGCATTACATCAAGACAATTGCACTTCATGCATGTTGTGTTCACGTTCGTGCCCCGACTGGTGCATTTATATTGAGGCACATAAAGAGCTTGCACCACCGCGTCGTGAAGGCGGCAAACCCCGTCAAGTTAATCTGCTTGACCGTTTTGACATTGACTACGCATTATGTATGTATTGCGGTATCTGCGTTGAGGTCTGTCCGTTTGATGCTCTTTTTTGGAGCCCAGAGTACGAATACTCAGAGCCAAATATCTCAGACCTGTTGCACGACAAAACCAAATTAAGTGAGTGGATGGAAACGGTTCCTGAAGCACCAGCGCTCGAAGCCGGCGCAGATAAGAAAAAGAAATAAACTTGAAGACGAAAGGTTCGTTCAGCAAATCGTGATTGCCCAAAATATTGGATTCTTGATAATTGCAATCGTGATGATCGGTGCTGCGCTGCGTGTAGTAACGACCAACAATGTTGTGCACGCGGCGCTTTGGCTCGTGGTCGTCTTGGCTGGAGCCGCAGCCCAGTACATTTTGCTGGCTGCCGAGTTTGTCGCAGTCACTCAAGTGCTCGTATATATAGGAGCAGTTATGGTTTTGTTTCTTTTCGGCACGATGCTCACAAGAGCACGAATTGGTGCCGAATCAGACCTGAACAACTCGTACAAAAAATTGGGCATTCCAGTTGGATTAATAATGCTGGCAGCGATGGGTCTTGCGCTGACTGATTCATTTGGCGATGAGAAGTTGCCAGAATCGGCAAAGGTTGTTTCAACGCAAGAAGTTTCTGACCAAATCTTCGGGCCCTACTTGTTGCCATTTTGGGCATTGTCGTTTGTTCTATTAGCCGCGGTTGTTGGCGCAATTGTCTTGGCGCGAAAAGATTGATCAGATGTTTGTAAATCAGTTCTTACTGCTCGGTGCAATTTTGTTTTGTATCGGCGTCTATGGTGTCGTCGCCCGCAAAAACGCAGTTTTAATGTTGATGTCAATTGAGATCATCTTGAATTCAGTGAACATTAACCTCTTGACCTTTGCCTTACGCAACGGTTCAACTGATGGGCATGTTTTTGCGCTGTACATCATTGCTGTTGCTGCCGCCGAAGTTGGCGTCGGGCTTGGTTTGGTGCTGCTTGTTTATCGCAACAAGAAAACTATTTCTATTGATGATCTCTCGGAGATGCGCGGATGAACTTGTTGGCTTCCGAGTCTGAAGTTCTCGCACCGCTCGCGTCGGGCTGGTTTCTTGAACATGCTTGGCTGATACCAGTCATTCCGGCAATTGCTTTCGCATTAATAATTTTGATCGGCAAGAGACTGCCGATGAAAGGCAGCGAACTTGGGGTGCTGTCAATGCTTTCATCTTTGGTTTTTGCATTGGGCGCCGGCTATCAGTGGATTCAGCGCACGAATAGCGCGACTGAAGAACAATTCGTTGCGCCAGTCATCAAATCTTGGTCCTGGTGGCGAAGTGGTGGTTTTGATTTCGGAATCGGCCAACACATCGACGGTCTTTCGATCCTTGTGTTGATAGTCGTTGCGTTCATCTCAACTCTTGTGCAGATCTATTCGCTTGAATATTTGCGTGGCGATCGTCGGTACACGCATTTTTTTGCTGCGTTGACATTGTTCTCGGGTGGCATGTTGGCAATGGTCTTGGCAGACAACATGATTTTATTTCTGCTCGGCTGGGAGATCATGGGGCTTTGTAGCTTCATGTTGATTGGCCACTGGTGGGAAGAAGATGCAAATAGCAGGGCGGCACTGAAAGCATTTTTCACTGTTCGTATAGGTGATGTCGGACTGCTGGTTGGTATCAGCATGCTGTATTTTGCTGCCAACGATTGGACTCAAGAAAATCTCGAGCTATCAGGATTTTCTATTCGGGGAATTTCTGCATGGGCACTTTCTGGCGAACCCAACAGCACGGTGATAATGATTGCTGCAGTCGCGTTGTTTATTGCTTGCATCGGCAAGAGCGGTCAGTTTCCGTTGCACACTTGGTTGCCAGATGCGATGGCTGGTCCGACGCCAGTGAGTTCGCTGTTGCACTCTTCAACAATGGTTGTGGCTGGTGTTTATTTAGTCGCGCGTCTGTATCCAGTGTTCTATGTCGGTCTAGACATTCCGGGCGGTGGCGGCAATCTGATCGTCATTATTGGTGGCATCACAATTGTTATTTCAGCGGCGCTTGCGTTCGTGCAAAATGACATCAAGCGAGTACTTGCCTATTCAACGGTGTCGCAACTTGGGTACATGATGCTCGGTCTTGGCGCAGGAGCATGGCTACCTGCGGTTTTCCATATTTTTACCCACGCATTTTTCAAAGCGTGCTTATTTCTAGGCGCCGGCTCAATTAGCCACAGTGCATCACATCACTCATTCGACATGAAACGCGACATGGGTGGTCTACGCAAGGTAATGCCACTCACATTTACGACTTGGATAATTTCGACGCTCGCATTATGTGGCGTGTTTCCATTCTCTGGATTCTTTTCTAAAGATGAAATAATCGACAATGTTGGCTATAACGGCTACAACCTGTTTATGATCATCGGCTTGGTTGGAGCATTTATGACTGCTGCATATATGACTCGTGCAACATATTTAACTTTTTTTGGTGAACCACGCGGTGCGTCTGCTGGCCACGCAGATCATGGCGATACGCACGACACGCATGATTCTCACAATTCTCACGCCTCGCATGATGCTCACTCCTCGCACAATGCTCACGATGTCGAGCAAAGTCATGGCCCCCACGAGTCAGGTCTTTTGATAACTGTTCCGTTGATGATCTTGTCGGTACTTGCATTCAGCTCAGGTTTCTTGAACGCCACACCGTTTGGCGAAAGTTGGGAGCGAATGAAACTCTGGGTCGAACCACGCTCGGTAGAGGTCGTTGAAGAAACTCACTCGGGTGGGCCAGGCGAGTCTTTAATAATCACCCTGCCAATCGCCAAAGAAGGGCAGTCAAAATCAGTTTGTGGTTCTGCCCAACCTGAGACCGGCATTTGTTATGCACCGCAGTTAAATCACGCACCGTTCAAATGGCTAAAAGCGATGATGTCAATGGCGATCGTGTTCTTGGGCATCGCTATTTCGTGGATACTCAGCACGCTGTTGTTCACAAAGAGCGATCCTCGTCTCGTCGGTTTAACTCAGCGTGTAAAGATTTTAGGTTTAGGGCACAAACTGTTGGTCAACAAGTACTACCTGGATGTTTTGTACGAGAAAGTGATTGTTCGCAGCATTGCATACCCAGTTGCGCGCGCAGCGTATTGGTTCAACCAAAATATTTTGGACGGCTTATTGCATGGACTAGCAAACTCAACTCGAAGAATCTCTGGATGGGTTTACAAAAATGTTGATCAACTCGTAGTTGATGGAACCGTGAATAATTCGGCGACGCTGACTAAGTCTCTGGGTACTGCCGCTCAACCCACACAGTCAGGCAAACTAAGTCAATATGCGGCCTTATTATTTAGCGCAGCGGCGGTCGCGGCGCTTGTCCTCGTAATAATTAATACGTAACTAGTCGAAAAAGGGAGATCACAAATATGAACATGCTGCAGGAGAACAACTGGTTGCTGAGTGTCGGCACATTCCTGCCAATGGTTGGTGTCGTGTTGATGATGCTTATGCCAAAAGCACAAGACCAATCGGTCAAACTAGTCGCGCTCATAACATCCATCGCCACACTTGCTGTTGGTATTTACACCGCCTTCAAGTTCGACTTTGACCAGGCCGAAAAAATGCAATTCGTTGCCAACGAAAAATGGATCTCAGTAATCAAGAGTTCGTATTTAATTGGTGTTGACGGAATCAGCCTGCCACTTTATTTATTGAGCATGGTGATCACTCTGCTGGTTGTTATTTATTCGCTTGATCATGTGCCAAGCCCCGGAAAGCCGAAGGCCTTCTTTTCGTTGTTGCTTGTCTTGCAAACTGGCATGGCCGGAACTTTCATAGCCCAAGATCTAATTTTGTTCTTTGTATTTTTCGAACTCGTTTTGTTGCCAATGTTTTTCATGATCGGTGTTTGGGGTGGCGAGCAACGCCAATACGCATCAATCAAATTTTTCCTTTACACAATGTTCGGTTCGGCACTGATGCTGGTTGCGTTCTTGGCTTTATTCTTCAAAACGGGTGCCGAGAGTTTCAGCATTCCGTATCTAATTGAAAACGGCGGCAGCATTGGCAAGAATCTTCAGATTTGGATCTTCGCCGGAATGTTCGTCGGGTTCGCAGTAAAAGTTCCGATGTTTCCATTTCATACTTGGTTGCCAGACGCTCACACGCAGGCACCAACTCAAGGTTCCGTAATTTTGGCGGCAGTGTTGCTCAAATTGGGTACCTACGGCTTTGTTCGAATTGCGTTGCCAATTTTGCCAAGCGCCGCGCGAGAATGGGCGCCCTACATCGGTGGTCTTGCAGTCATCGGCATCATCTATGGGGCACTTGGCTGTCTGGCACAAACCGACATGAAACGTCTGATCGCGTTCTCTTCGGTTGCGCACATGGGATTTGTGATGCTCGGAATTTCAACACTGACAAGTTTTGGAATCAATGCGGCAATGTTCGGTATGGTCGCTCACGGTCTGATAACTGGCATGCTGTTCTTTGTCGCCGGCAGCGTCAAAGAGCGTTATCACACTCTTGAAATTTCAAAAATCAGTGGAATGCTCACGCAGATGCCACATCTTGGTTGGATCTTCGGGTTCTGCACGATGGCGTCGCTGGGCTTACCTGGCCTCGCTGGTTTCTGGGGCGAGTTTCCTGCAATTCTTTCTGCCTACAACCCGGGCGCTGGATTAAACGAAACAGTGTTTCGGGTGTTCATGGTGATCGCCGCACTCGGTACTGTGCTTGCTGCGGCGTACCTGTTATGGCTCTATCAGCGAATCGCGTTTGGTACTCCAAAAAATTCTGGACATGACAGTCACTCAACTCACGACGAACTTCATGATGTGACGACTTATGAATGGGTTGCCTGGACACCGCTGCTTATTGGCATTCTTGTGCTTGGCATTGTGCCGAACTTATTGTTCAGCGTGTTTGATCCTGCAGTTCAGGTCACCTTGAGTGCTTTCGGGGGATAAGTTGCAAAACCTGAATGTCCTCGCTGCGCAATGGGTTGCGCCGACCATTGATTATCACGGTCTGGCACCCGAATTAGTTGTCGCAGGTGGTCTTTGTCTCGTTTTAATTTTGGATCTGTTCATGGACGAGCGTAAAAAGTGGTTGCTATCTGTAATTTCGTCGTTCACCTTGCTCGCAGCGATGATTCCAGTTCTCACGCTTGCGTTATCCGATGTTCAAGTTCGATCAATGTTTGACGGACGATATGTCGTGGATAATTTCAGTCTTGTAATGAAAGGATTGTTTCTTCTCTCTGGTTATGTAGTAATTCTGCTTTCGAGTTCTCATGTTGAAGAAGGCGAATATTGGCGCGGCGAATATTGGTTCTTGTTGCTTTCAAGTTTGCTTGGAATGCTGATGATGACTTCATCGCGAGATCTTGTGAGTATTTTCGTAGCGCTCGAATTCCTTTCGATTCCGGCATACATGTTGGCAGCATGGCGCAAACGAGATACAAAAAGCAACGAAGCCGGTGTCAAATATTTTATGCTTGGAGTTTTTGCCTCGGCAGTAATGCTCTACGGAATGTCACTGCTCTACGGTGTCACCAATTCAACATTGCTCGTTGACATTGCTGCACAGGTCACGGGGACTGGCGAATTTTCGGCCGTGCACGCACTTGCTGTCGTGTTTGTTGTCGTAGGTTTCGCCTTTAAGGTTTCGGCTGTCCCGTTTCACACTTGGGCGCCAGACACCTACGAAGGTGCACCAGCGCCCGTCACGGCATTTTTGTCCGTGGCTTCAAAGGCGGCTGGCTTCGTGGCCATAGTTGTTTTGGTCTACACCGCGTTTCCATTGGCACAAGATATTTGGCAGCCGTTTTTCTGGGTTCTTTCTGCACTGACGATGACCGTTGGCAATATCTTGGCTCTCAAACAGCACAACATCGTTCGGATGATTGCTTATTCATCAATTAGCCAAGGTGGTTTCGTTCTAATGCCGCTTGCTGTTGCGGGTATGTCTGGTTCCGCCAATTCTGCACTGCGCTCAGTTGTGTTGTACATGATCATTTACGCCACAACCAACCTCGGAGTTTTCGCTGTGATCTTGGCTGTTTCGCGCAAAACTCGCAGTGGCGAGATTTCAAGTTTTGGTGGTTTGTTTTCTTACGCGCCGGCACTTGGTGTAATGATGACTTTATTTATGGCATCACTTGCAGGTATTCCACCTCTAGGTGGTTGGATCGCAAAATTTGTTGCTTTTCAATCACTGTTATCCTCGCAGTCCTCATGGGCTTACGCGCTTGCAATAATTGGCGCAGTCAATTCTGTAATCGCTTTTGGTTATTACGGAAATGTCATGCGTGAAATCTGGATGCGACCAGTACCAGACGGCGATATTACCCAGATCAAGATTCCTGGGTCACTTGCTCTTGCTCTGGGTATTACAAGTGTTGCGACTTTAGTTTTTGGAATCTTTCCAGCCGTCGGTCTTCATTTCGCTGATCTCGCAGAAATCGCTGGTGCCCTCAGCCGCTAAAGATATTTCTGCTGCCATCGCGGCAGCAGGTGGTGCAATTTCGTTTGAAAAATTCATGGAGCTATCGCTCTACTCGCCAAATGGCTTCTATTCGACTATTGGTCAGGCAGGTCGCCGTGGAGACTTCATTACGAGTCCAGAAGTTGGACCATTATTTGGTGCAGTAGTTGCGCGAGCAATTGACACAAGATGGCGCGAATTAGGTTGCCCCAAAAACTTTAGCGTTATTGAAGTCGGCGCCGGTCCTGGCACATTTGCGCGCAGTGTGCTTCGAGCAGATCTTGAGTCTCGTGCCGCGATTACTTATGTTGCCGTTGAAAGTTCATCGGTGCAGCGCAGTTCGCACCCAGCAGACGTAATTTCTCAAGCCACCATACCGACCACACCTACTACGGGAATGATCATTGCCAATGAGTTGCTGGATAATTTGCCGTTCAGATTATTTGTGTTCGACAATCAATGGCAGGAAGCATTTGTAGTAGAACATGACGGCGAGTTCCAAGAGGTATTACGCAAAGTTGAAGATACGCCCGATTGGTTGCCGGAGAATCTGCAACTTGGCACGCGCCTACCGGTGCAGCGTCAGGCTCAACAATGGCTTGCGACGAGTTTGCAGATACTCGAACGGGGGTCGCTGCTCATTTTTGACTATTGCATGACATCGCGTATTGCGGCGACACGACCTTGGCGTGATTGGCTTCGAACATATCGTCAGCACAAACCTGGTGGACACTACTTAACTGATTCAGGTGAGCAAGATATTACGACTCATTTAATGTGGGATCAATTAGAGTTCGTCAGTCCGCCTAGCGGTAACTCAAGTCAATCTGATTGGCTCACGGCGCACGGTTTGACTGTTTTAGTAGATGAAGGCAGAGATTACTGGCAAGCGCACGCAAGCCAGCCAGATTTAACCGCGATGTTGATGCGCAGTCGGATTAGCGAAGCAGAAGCATTGACCGCCCGTGATGGACTTGGAAATTTCAGAGTTCTTGAGTGGACAAAGTAGATAAAAATTTTCAAA
>CAMCZA010000054.1 GCA_945885515.1 Ferrithrix thermotolerans DSM 19514
AAAGCCGGTGGCGCGGTTTTCTTTTCGTCACTAATCCCTCATCTCACTGGGCCGAATAGTTCAAATAATGTGCGCAAGGCATACATCGTCCAATATGCGCGACACGATGCGATTGTCTTGGAAGGTAACGCTGCCGATGGTGCAGCAACCGGTAGTCACACAATTGCCAGCGAGCCTCGGGGTATGGCGGTGCTCGAATCAGACCAAATCTGCGCTAATTAATTCAGCTGCGAATTTAACGGCGCTTGTTGGGCGCGAATATTGCGCATTGCCTTATCTGAAAAATACTTGCCGTGGGTAATCGCCATTGTCTGTTCAGAGTCAGCGCAAAGCATCACGATCTCAATATTGTCATCTGTATTCACCTCTTCAAGATCACTCATTCGTGAAGATGCTGCTGGACCCTCTTCATCTGAATACCGGTCAATGCTTAATAGCAAACCTTCGCGACGGGCGTACTTCACGACTACAAGCATGCTCATAACTATAGGCTCCAATCAGTTTCAGAGATTAGCGAATTAATCCTAAAAAGTTGTTGCTCAATCTCAGCGACTTCATTTGGCGGTTAGCTAGAGTGAAAATGTGGTTGAGTCGACGAAAGTTTTCGTGCATGGAAATCCTGAGACGTCGGCGATCTGGTCGCTACTTGTTAACGAGTTACACAAAAACGGCATCAGCAAAATTGTCTTATTATCGCCGCCAGGTTTTGGCGCACCAACTCCAAAAGGTTGGGGTGCAACCGTGGTCGAATATCGCGACTGGTTGCTCAACGAACTCGACAAGATCGACACGCCGATTGATTTAGTTGGTCACGACTGGGGCGCAGGTCATGTGTTTGGTGCATTAGCGGTGAGACCAAACTTTGTGCGGTCATGGGCGACTGATTGCGGCGGCTTAATTCATCCTGACTATCAATGGCATGACGCTGCACAAGGTTGGCAAACACCTGACATCGGCGAAAAAATGGTGGCTGGCATGGTCGCGATGTCGGCTGAACAATTCGCGGATTATTTTTCGTCGCTCGGCATGACCCGAGAAATTGCTGCGCAAGTCAAGAAAAATGTCAACGACGAATTCGCCCGTTGTATTCTTGGTCTTTATCGCGATGCGGCGCAACCGGCGATGGCCAAACTCGGAAAACTTTTTGCCGCTGCAAATCCACCGAATGGTCTTGTAATTATCGCCGACAAAGACAACTACGCGGGCAGTGCCGAGCAAGTGCATCAAGTTGCCGCGGGTGTGAATGCGAAGGTAACGAATATCCCAGATGCAGGACATTGGTGGATGATTGAACGCCCCGAACTCGCCGCTTCAATATTGATTGATCATTGGAAATCGTTCAACAACTAGCTATTAGACGAAAAGTGCGCTACTAACACGCCAACTGATAAAACTTTATTGTGACATTTATATTGGCGATTGACCAAGGTACTTCATCCACGAAGGCAGTCGTCGTTGATAGCGAGGGAAAAATCCACGGATTGGTCGAAATTGCTGTTGAAGTGATGACCGATACAAATGGTGGGGTCGAAGCTAACCCTCAAGAATTATTGCAAAGCGTAATCACTGCGGGTCAACAAGCACTTGCCAAATGCGGCAATCCAAAACTCAGCGCAGTCGGACTAGCAAACCAAGGCGAAACGATTGTCGCGTGGTCGCGCAGCACGGGAATTGCACAACATAACGCAATCGTGTGGCAGGATCGTCGGTCGGTTGAAATTTGCCGCAGTCTTAATGATCACACCGCGCAAGTCGAGCAAATTACCGGAATGCAAGTCGATCCTTATTTTGTCGCTCCAAAGATTGCGTGGCTTGCCCCACGCCTCAAAAATGCAGCGACCGATACTGTGATTACGACTTCAGATGTGTGGCTATTAAACCAACTTTGTGGTTCGTATTCAACTGATGTCAGCACAGCATCTCGTACATTGCTCACTGATTTAAACACACTCAAGTGGAGTGACGAGTGTGCAGAAATCTTTGGCATTGACGCAGTAAATCTTCCCGCGATTCATGACAACGATGCAGTGCTCGGTAGTACAACGCAATTTGGTGGCGACATTCCAGTTGTGGGTACATGCGTAGATCAGCAAGCGGCACTGTTTGCCGAGGGTTGCCACAATATTGGAGAGATGAAATGTACTTATGGAACTGGTGCATTTTTGTTGGCGAATTCTGGCAAACATCCGCATCGCAGTAACTCTGGTCTCACTCCATGTGCAGCGTGGAGACTCGACAACGAAACTTCTTGGTGTCTAGATGGCCAGGTGTACACAGCAGGAAGTGCAATTTCGTGGTTGATTGAAATTGGTGTGATCAACTCCCCCGAAGAAATAGATTCACTATGTGCAACTGTCACCGACACCAACTCGGTGACTTTTGTGCCAGCACTTGCAGGACTTGCTGCACCGTGGTGGCAGCCAACTGCAACTGGACGAATAGTGGGACTCACCATGTCAACAACCAAAGCACACCTTGCACGAGCAACATTGGTGGGTATCGCCGCTCAAGTTGCACTACTCGCACGGGCAGCAGCACGCGACCTCGGCGTCACGACGCAAGTTCTGAAAGTTGATGGTGGTCTAACACGAAGTACGAGTCTGCTGCAGATTCAAGCAGACCTTGCTCAATGTCCAGTTCAGCCATATCCATCACCACATGCAACCGCACTCGGTATCGCAGAGATGTCTTTGCTTTCACTTGGCGCACTTGACAAGCAAACACATCTCTCGTCAATAATGAAAAGTCAAGAACCAGTCATGCCAAATATTTCTTTAGATCAAGCAGATTCAATTCTTGCAAGCTGGTCTGCAGTCGCAGAGCAGTCAAATCGCGAGGCAAGTTTGTGAGTAATTTGGTTAGTGATGTCGCGGTGATCGGTGCTGGTGTTGTTGGGACTGCTGTTGCTCGCGAACTTGCGCGCCGGGGATACTCGGTCAACATCATTGAAGCAGGTAACGATGTCGGCACGGGCACGAGTAAAGCAAATACAGCGATTCTTCACACTGGATTTGATGCAACGCCAAATACGAACGAGTCGAGATTAGTGCGACAAGGACACGATTTATTGCTTGAATACGCCACCGTCACTGGCATTGCTATTGAACAGACCAATGCGCTGATGGTGGCGTGGAACGACGACCAACTTTCACAATTAAATGCCGTAGCCGAGAAAAGTCTCCAAAATGGTCATCGTGATTTTTTGCAGATTGATGCGTCAAAAGTTGCGCGACTTGAACCTCACCTCGCCGATAATGCACTGGGTGGATTACTGATCAGCGGCGAATACATCATCGACCCATGGAGCGTGCCAATTGCATTTGCTCGAGATGCTTCAAGTTTTGGCGCCGTGTTTAGATTTAAATCTCAAGTTTTATCAATTGATGTAGGCAACGAAGTCACAACAATAAATACGAGTAGCGGGTTAGTCAAAACTCATTTTGTCGTAAATGCCGCTGGTCTGGCTGGCGCAAAAATTGATGAGATGTTCACTGGCAACCGATTTACTGTTACGCCTCGGCGCGGTGAACTTATCGTGTTTGACAAGTTTGCTCGCACACTTGTCTCGCACATTATTCTTCCTGTGCCACAAAAACATACAAAGGGTGTGCTGCTAACCCCAACAGTGTTTGGCAATCTGATGGTCGGCCCAACTGCCGATGACGTTGAGGACTTAACTGCGACCGGCTCAACACAAGACGGTGTTGCGAGAGTGTTGGCCGCTGCACACAGAATTATCCCTGCGTTGCGCAACGAGGAAATAACTGCCGTTTATGCCGGGCTACGTGCCGCAACCGAAGAATCTGACTATCGATTATTTACTGAGCAACAGTGCAGATATATATGCCTCGGAGGAATTCGCTCTACAGGGCTATCGGCAAGCATGGCGCTGGCCAACGAAGCATGCCAGCGACTCATTGATTGTGGTCTACAAATTTCGACGCAGTCAGTAAAAGTTTCTACTCTCAAGATGCCTCCACTCGGTGAGATGCAACATCGCCCAGCCGACGATGGTCAAGCATGCGTGTGTATGTGTGAGCGAGTTACAGCAACAGAGATCACCAACGCGTGCAACGAACCAATCGGTGCAAATAATTTAGATGGAGTACGTCGTCGCACTCGCGCACTCAACGGTAAATGCCAAGGTTTTTATTGCCTTGCCAATGTCTGCGAGCTGGTATCTCGGGCGAATGCGATTCCAGTTGACGATTTGTTATCCGGAAAATCATGAGCAAAAAACAAAATTTAGATGTACTAGTAGTCGGTGGCGGACCAGCGGGTTTGACATGTGCAACCGAAACAAAATCACAACTAAATGCATCAACAATGCTTGCCGAACGCGCAGAATATTTTGGCGCCACACCGCAAAGCACATATCACCTGGGCTTTGGTGTTCGTGACTTACGTCGTGTAATGACCGGCCCAAATTATGCCGACAAACTTGAACAACGAGCCCGAAACCAAGGCGTCGTACTAAAAGCAAATACAACTGTGCTCAATTGGACACCACAACTTTTGGTTGATCTTGCAGGCGAAAACGCACGATACGAAGTGCAAGCGCGCGCAATAGTTTTAGCAACTGGCGTTCGCGAACGATCGCGTCATGCACGACTAGTGCCTGGTGACCGCGGCGCAGGCGTGTATACAACTGGTGCTTTGCAGCGACTTGTCTATCAACTTGGCGCAAAAGTCGGCAAACGAGCAGTGGTCGTGGGCGCCGAACATGTCTCATTTACGGCAATCACAACTCTCAAGCACGGAGGCTGCCAAACCGTTGCACTCATCACAAGCGACGAACGAGATCAAACCTTCTTTCCACTCCGATGGTTTTTTGCCAGTCGACGGCGAATTCCTGTGTTGGTTAACGATGGTATTGCGATGATTCACGGCGCGCAGCATGTCACGGGAGTAACACTTAACTCTGGCAAACACATCGAATGCGACACAGTAGTTTTTTCTGGCGACTGGATACCAGAAAATGAACTTGCGCGAAAAACTAATCTCGATATATGCGCGGGTTCGCGAGCCCCAGAAGTTGATTCATTCGGGCGAACCCGTCAACCAGGAGTCTTTGCAATAGGAAATGCCGTTCATCCTGCGGAGGCTTCTGATCTTTGTGCGCTTAATGCGCACCGTGCAGTCAATGCCATACGCAGTTGGCTCAACGATGGCGAATGGTCGAATAGCGCAGTCGCTGTTCGTGTTCAGTCACCGCTATTGCACACATGGCCATCATTAGTTACTCGAGATGATGCAAATGCCAGAATGTTATTGAGAGTTTCAAAATTTGTTGAACCACACAGTCGGATCACAGTGTTGCAGGCGGGCAAGACAATCTATTCAACAAACCATCGACGCACAATAGTTACTAATCGGTCTTTTACACTTCCGATGCGGTGGGCCAATCAAGTTGACCCAACACTTGGCGATGTCGAAGTTACAATTACGAGCAGCGTGTGAGATGAACACACTAAACGGGGCAAGCGAACTTGACGACGCGCTCGTCAGTCAGATTAAAACGGTTCTGCACAGTTTGCCTGGTTGGTCGAGCGCACAGATTTCGTTGCGAGTGCTATCGGGCGGGATCACTAATCGCAATTTCGTTGCCAACATTGATGGTTCAGAGTTTGTTATCCGCATTCCTGGTGAACGCACCGAAGTCTTGGGAATTAATCGCGAGCATGAGGCGAACGCTTCACAACGAGCCGCAGATTTAGCAATCGCCCCAGAGATTGCTGGCGAACTTACTGGTTTCAACACATTGATCACCAAGTTCGTAAGTGGCAAACATCTCAGTGGATCTGAATTCACAGATCGACTACCAGAAGTTGTCGATTTAATCAAGCGATTTCACAACGGCGGCGAAATTGATGGTTCATTTCCGATTCATCGGATTGTCGAAGCTCATGTTCGCGACGCACAAGTCAACGGTGTTGACGCACCAAAATTATGGAATTCTCTTCACGCGGTTTCGCTACGAATTGAATCGGCGTTCGCTAAATCGTCTGATCAACTAGTCGCCTGCCACAACGATCTTCTTCCGACGAATGTTTTATTCGACGTAGATAGAACATGGTTGCTTGACTTCGAATACGCGGGGATGAATAACGCCTACTTTGATCTTGGAAACTTATCGGTCAATACCGAACTTGACGAAGATGGTGACGAAACGATACTCACTTGCTACTTTGGCAAGGTCACATCACAGCGTTGGGCAAAATTACAACTGATGAAAATTATGAGCGAACTGCGCGAAGGATTATGGGCTGTGGTACAACAAGCGATTAGTACTCTAGATACTGACTTCGTTGCCTATGCCGACTCGCGACTTTCGAATTGCAAACGACTTTCCGACGCCTCAGGCTTTGAAGGTCTGTTGGTCGACGCAGCAAGTTAACTGCAAAATCAACCGCAAGATCAACTGCGAATCTTGATCATTTTCGGGTCATAGAACGCGGTGAGTGAGATTGCAGCGGGTACACGCTGCGTCGCTACTTCGAGTTCGTAACTACCTTGCAGAACATAATCTCGAGTCACGCCTTGCGAGTTGCGTACGTAGCCATAACCGAGCGACGCTTCAACTGTGTAGCCATAACCGCCAGTTGCAAGCCAACCGACACGCTCACCGTTGCGATAAATAGTTTCGCGCCCAAGCAACACGACGCTTGGGTCATCAACCCGAAAGCCCGCGAGCATCTTTTTCAGCCCAGAATCTCGTTGTTTTTCGAGAGCGGCGCGACCCAGAAAATCAACATCAGAACTAAGTTTCGTTGCCCAACCTAAACCTGCCTCAAGCGGAGTGTGATCTGGCCCAATTTCGGCACCCCAACTGCGATATCCCTTTTCAAGACGCAGACTTTCAATTGCTCGATATCCCGCATTCTTTAGCCCGAGTGAAGCGCCATGACTAAATAATTCATCGTAAACGCGTGGCGCATCAGCAACTGCAATGTGCAACTCGTAACCGAGTTCGCCGACATATGTGATTCTGATTGCCGTCACAGCACAACCAGCGATTTGTAATTTTTGCATCGTCGCGAACTGAAATGCTTGATTAGAAATATCAGTTTTCGTAACTCGCGAAAGAATCTCTCGAGAAGCCGGCCCCATTAACGAGAGCACAGAAGTTGCTTCAGTTACATCACTAATTTGAACATCAACATCCGACGGTAGATTTCTTTTTATCCAGTCAAAGTCATGCGTTGCAAAGCCTGTGCCAGTCACAATATAAAACGAATCTGTACCGACTCTGGTTATTGTCAAGTCACATTGAATGCCACCACTGGCATCGAGTAACTGCGTGTAGATAACTGAACCGATTGGTCTATCAATATTGTTTGCCGCCATCCACTGCAAAGCCGCTAGTGAGTAGCGACCAGTAACGGTGAATTTAGCAAACGATGTTTGATCAAATAGCACGGCAGTATTACGCGCGGCACGATGCTCACGACCGACGGCATTAAACCAATTTTGTCGATCGTATGTATAAACATCGCGTGCAGTCTCACCAAAGTTTTTTTCGGCAAACCAATTCGGTCGCTCCCAACCGAGTTTTTCACCGAAGCACGCACCTTGTGCCGCGAGCCGCTCGTAAAGCGGAGACTGCCGACAATTCCGAACGCTCTGATGTTCTTCATGTGGCCATGCCATTGTGTAGTGCTTCGAATAAGCCTCAAGCGTTCGCGACCGTACCCAATTCACATCGCGATGCGGATATCCGAACCTCCGAATATCTACAACCCATAAGTCATATGGTGCAACACCGCGATGAACCCATTCAGCCAAGGCCATTCCTGCGCCACCACCAGCAGCGATTCCAAAAGCATTGAACCCGGCACCGACGAAAAAATTCTTCAGTTCAGGTGCTTCACCGAGAATAAAGTTTCCGTCTGGCGTGAAACTCTCGGGGCCATTTGTCAGTTGGTTTACACCGATTTCGCGCAAAGCAGGCACTCGACCAATCGCAAGCTCCATTGTTGGTGCAAAGTGTTCAAAATCTGAGTCGAGTAATTTGAAATTAAAATCCTTCGGCACTCCATTCACAGCCCATGGAATCGGATTCGGCTCGTACCCGCCCATCACTAACGCACCGACTTCTTCTTTGTAATAAGTAAGTCGATCTGGGTCTCGCAAAGTCGGCAGTGTCGAGGTCACGCCCTCCATCTGATCAGTCAAAATATATTGATGTTGCACCGACACGAGCGGCACATTAACACCGACTGTTGCGGCAAGTGTTCGCGTCCATTGACCTGCACAACAAACCACCAGTTCACAATCAATCCGTCCATTATTCGTGATGACTCCTTTAATCACGCCATCTTGAATATCTATCTTTAAAACTTCGGTGTCTTCACAAATTGTCACTCCGGCTTGACGCGCACCACGAGCCAGCGCCTGTGTAATGTCAGATGGGTTCGCCTGGCCATCAGTCGGTAAGAAAGCCGCACCAACTAAATCATCAACTTGCATCAGTGGCCAAAGTTCTTGAGCCTCACGAGGTGACAATAAATGCACTTCTAGGCCAAAAGATTTTGCCGTTGTTGCTTGTCGTTTTACTTCATTCCACCGCTCGTTGTTGCATGCCAAACGCAGGCCGCCGTTCATCTTCCAGCCAGTGGCAAGACCCGTCTGTGCCTCAAGTGTGCGATACAACTCAACCGAATAGCCAAGCAACTGTGTGATGTTGGCACTAGTTCGTAATTGTCCAACTAATCCAGCTGCATGAAAAGTAGAACCAGAAGTGAGTTTGTGCTTTTCAAGCAACACTGTATCTGTCCAACCCAGACGCGCAAGATGATAAGCCGTTGAGCAACCGACAATACCGCCACCAATAATTACCGCACGTGCTACTGAAGGTTGTTCAACCATATTTACGAGCGCTCGAAATACCTCGTGAGCTCCCAGTCGGTCACCGTGCTACCAAAGGCTGCCCATTCAGCGCGAGCCATGTTGCCGATGTGATGATGCACTTCGTCGCCAAAACATTCTTTGGCGATTGCACTGGTCTCCCAATATCCGATTGCATCACCAAGCGAATTTGGTATGCGCGTAACATTTGTTGCTTCATATCCGTTACCAGTAAACGCTGGCTCAAGTTTTAATTCGTGGCGAATTCCGTAGAGGCCACCAGCGATCGTGCCAGCGAATGCAAAATAACTATTTGCGTCTGACCCAGGTATCCGACATTCAACTCGTGAACCAGAACCATGGCCAACAACTCGGTAACCAAGTGTGCGATTGTCGCCGCCCCATGCAATCGCCGTCGGAGCCCAAGACCCAGGTTGAAACCGGCGGTAACTATTTACAGTTGGCGCCCACAACAAACTGAAGTCGCGCGCTGTGGCTAGCAAGCCAGCAAGATATTGTTCAAACACTTTTGGCATGTGATGGCTATCTTTTGGCGAAGGTGCAAACGCCGCAGAGTTGTCTGTCAAGTTCCACAGACTTGAGTGCACATGGCATGAAGAACCTGTCTCGTTCATATTGTATTTGGCCATAAACGAAACAGCGCGACCATGTTTTGCCGCAATTTCTTTTGCAGCGCTTTTATAAATCAAATTGCGATCAGCCATCTCAACAGCTTCGGTGTATCGCAAATTTACCTCGTGTTGTCCGCGACCGGCTTCGCCTTTTGAACATTCAATTGGTATTCCAGCTGCATCAAGGTTTCTGCGAATATCACCGATCACGTATTCGTCCATTGTGGTTTGAACTATTTGGTAGTCCTCCATCCACGGCGAATGCGGACTTAGCCCGAGATAATTTTTA
>CAMCZA010000055.1 GCA_945885515.1 Ferrithrix thermotolerans DSM 19514
TAACAAATTGGGCAACACGCCATTCGTGCTCGGTGCAGAAACATTTTGTGGCTGCCGAAAAACCAGCAGGTGCTTGATGCAACACTTCGCGGATGACCAGAATGCGACCAATCTGATACCCGGTTTCAATTGCCGCGATCTCTTGGCGAACCAGAGGATCTTTTCGGTCGGCACACTCGAGGGCCATCTTGTAAAGTGCGTGATTTGAAACTAGACGGTCAATACCTCCGCGTTCGTGCTCGAGTTGTCGCATCGTCTGTTTGAAAGCACCACCAAGTGCGCCAACCAAATTTGACGCTGGCACTCGAACATTTGTGTAGAAGACTTCGCAGAAATGGCTATTGGTTGTCATGTCTTTAATTGGACGAATATCAATTCCGGGAGTATCCATCGGCACGATTATTTCGCTGATGCCAGCGTGCGGCGAACCGTCGTTACTGGTGCGACAAATTAAATAACAATAATCAGCGTGCTCGCCAAAACTTGTCCAAATTTTTTGGCCATTTATGACGAACTCGTCGCCGTCGCGTTCTGCAAAGGTTTTCAACGAAGCTAGATCACTGCCTGCGTTTGGTTCGCTCATGCCGATACACCAGGTTGAATTGCCAGAGAGCATCTCGGGCAAAAAAGCGTCCTGTTGAACTTTCGTCCCGTAAGCAATCAACGCCGGACCCATTTGTCGATCAGCAAACCAAGATGCCGCGATGGGTGCTCCGGCGCTGATCATTTCTTCTCCAACAATCAAACGCTCAATTGCTGGTCGACCTCCACCTCCGAATTCAACTGGCCAGGTCATACCGATCCAGCCATGACCAGCAAGTTCGCGAGAAAATTCACGCGAGTAGCCGTTCATCCAGGTGTCGTTGAATCGGCCATACTTTTTTACTGCATCCGTCGCCACCGACCTTGCGCGTTGGCGTAACGCAACCTGGTCTGGGGTCCATGCGAAATCCACATTGAGCATGGTAGGGGCGTGGGGCTATTGTCTACAAGCAAGATACAAGTATTAACTAACGAAAGAAGCGAATTAATATGTCAAGCAAAATCAAGGTCGAAAACACTGTTGTCGATATAGACGGCGACGAAATGACGCGAATCATTTGGAGTTTCATCAAAGACCGTTTGATCTTGCCATATCTAGATCTGAACATTGACTATTACGACCTTGGTGTCGAAAATCGCGATGTGACAAGCGACCAAGTGACAATTGATGCTGCGAATGCGATTCTGAAACATGGCGTTGGGGTGAAATGCGCGACGATCACACCTGACGAAGCACGAGTCAAAGAATTTAACTTAAAGCAGATGTGGAAGTCGCCTAATGGCACGATCCGCAATATTTTGGATGGCGTCGTATTTCGTGAACCAATTATTTGTGCGAACATTCCAAAACTTGTGCCGACTTGGACAAAACCAATTGTGATTGGTCGACATGCCCATGGCGATCAATACAAGGCGACCGATTTCAAAGTTCCAGGTCCAGGCGCGGTGACGATGACCTATGTGCCTCAAGATGGAAGCAAGCCAGTTGAAATGAAAGTTGCTGATTTCAAAGGTTCGGGCGTCGTGATGGGGATGTACAACTACGACGAGTCGATTCGAAGTTTTGCTCGTGCTTCATTTAACTATGGTCTGCAACGCAACTTCCCCGTTTTTTTGAGCACCAAGAACACGATTCTTAAGGCATATGACGGTCGGTTCAAGGACATTTTTCAGGAGATTTTCGACACCGAATTTAAAGCCGAGTTTGATAAACGCAAATTAACTTACGAACACCGTCTGATTGACGACATGGTTGCGTGCATGATGCGCTGGGAAGGTGGTTACTTGTGGGCCTGCAAAAATTACGATGGCGATGTGCAATCCGACATTGTCGCCCAAGGCTTTGGTTCTCTTGGATTGATGACTTCGGTGTTAACCACACCAGATGGCAGAGTTTTAGAGTCTGAGGCCGCGCACGGAACAGTCACCCGACATTTCCGTGATCATCAAAAAGGTTTGGAGACTTCAACGAATTCAATTGCTTCAATTTTTGCTTGGACACGAGGTCTGAGTCATCGCGGCAAACTCGACAACACGCCAAAAGTTATTGAGTTTGCCGAGTCTCTTGAAGCGGTGTGCATTGAGACCGTAGAGGGGGGCGAGATGACCAAAGATTTAGCGGCTCTTGTTTCCAAAGATCAGCCATGGCTTACGACCCAACAATTTTTGGCGGCAGTTGACCGACGGTTACAAGAGAAAATGCAAAATAATTAATCGTGCGGGCAGTTGTAATCACCAAACACGGCGCTCCGGAAGTTTTGAGCGTAATTGATATAGACAAACCGCAGCCAAGCGCAAATGAAATTTTGGTAAAGGTTCGCGCGACATCGCTGAACCGTGCAGATTTGATGCAACGAATGGGTTTCTACCCAGATCCGTTTCCGGGGAAACAAGAAATTCCCGGACTTGAGTTCGCGGGCACTGTTGATCTTTGTGGCAGCGCAGCAAAAGTCTGGAAACCTGGCGATCAAGTAATGGGAATCGTTAGTGGTGGTGGTTACGCCGAATATCTAGTAGTCCACGAAAATCAGGTGATGCGAGTGCCGAGCAAAGTGGGACTCGATGATGCCGGCGCGATTCCCGAGGTGTTCATCACTGCGTGGGATGCACTTGTATGTCAAGGTAATTTGCAATCTGGTGGTTGGGCACTCGTTCACGCTGGTGCATCTGGCGTAGGAACCGCCGCAATCCAAATTTGCAAAGCGATCGGGGCCAATGTTGCCGTCACATGTTCATCGGGCAAGCGTGATGCTTGTTTGGCTCTTGGCGCAGACATCGCAGTCGACTATCGAACAGAAGATTTTGTCGAAGTTTGTAACAAAGTCACGAATAGTCACGGCGTCAATGTTGTGCTTGATGTGATCGGCGGCGAGTATCTGAATCGCAATGTCGCCACATTGGCTCTAAAAGGCACGATCGTGCAGGTTGGTCTGATGGGTGGCGCATCTACACCGTTCAATATTTCGGCGCTGATGCCTAAGCGGGCTCGACTAATCGGGACAGTGCTGCGGCCGCGACCACTTGAAGAAAAGATCGCAGTAACTCAGAGGTTCATCAGCGAAATGTTGCCGATGTTCGAGACCGGAAAGTTGCGTTCAGTGATCGACAGCAGATACAAGTTAGAAAATATTTCTGTGGCACACAGTTATATGGAGACCAACGCCAGTACTGGCAAAATTATTATTGACGTTTGTTGATTGCGACATAGTCGCGTTTGTCGGAACCCGTATACCACTGACGGGGTCGACTAATTTTTTGGGCGTCATCTTTGAGTAACTCACTGAAGTGTGTTAGCCAGCCGACAGTTCGTGGGATTGCAAACAATACCGTGAACATATCGATCGGGAAACCAAGCGCTTGGTAAATTAACCCCGAATAAAAGTCAACATTTGGATACAGTTTGCGAGAGATGAAATATTCATCGCTGAGGGCAACATCTTCAAGTTTGAGCGCAATGTCCAGTAGTGGGTTTTTGCCCGTCACATCGAACACGTCATAGGCGGCTTTTTTGATAATTGCTGCGCGCGGATCATAATTTTTGTAGACGCGGTGGCCGAAACCCTGCAGTCTTTCCTGCCCGGCTTTCACAGATTTTACGAAGGCTTCGACATTGTCGATACTTCCAATTTCGGTGAGCATGTTGATTGCAGCTTCGTTTGCACCACCGTGGAGTGGTCCGTACAAAGCAGACGATGCGGCCGACATTGCACTGAACGGGTCAGCATGCGATGAAGCCACGACACGCATCGCTGTTGTACCGCAATTTTGCTCATGATCGGCGTGCAAAATGAAAAGTAAATCCATAGCTTTTGTGAGTCTTGGGTCGACAGTGTGGTCATCGCCAAGTCTGAACATCATGTTCAAGAAATTCTCTGGGTAGCTCATCGCATTATTTGGAGAGACGAATGGCAAACCAGAACTGAAGCGATAACACATCGCCGCCAGAGTTGGAACCTTGGCAATCAACCTCAGAATTTGCTTTTCTAACGCAGCAGTATTGAAAATGTCTTTTGACTCGGGATAAAAAGTTCCGAGTGCCGCAACTGCCGAGACGAACATGCCCATCGGGTGTGCGTCGTAATGGAAACCGTCAACAAAACGCTTTCGCATATTTTCGTGGATCATCGTGTGATGAATTACGTCGTAGTTCCATTTGTCAAGCTGCGCCGGAGTTGGCAGTTCGCCATTTAACAACAAATAAGCAACCTCGAGATATGTCGACTTCTCTGCCAACTGTTCAATTGGATATCCGCGATATCGCAAAATACCTGCTTCGCCGTCGATGTAGGTGATTGATGATTCACATGCGGCTGTCGATAAGAAAGCCGGGTCATACATTCGTAGATCAGGATCTAGTTCGCGCAATGCGCTCGACGGGAAAACGCCGTCTCGTAGCGGAACAGTAACTTTCTTACCAGTCCGGTCATCAATAATGGTGATTGTTTCAGCCACTGTGGTGTCCTTTTTATGTTGCGGGAGCTTCCAGTCCCACATTCAATCTAGTCGTATCACTGGTTAGAGAGGCGAGTTGTCGTGCTTGCGTGCTTGCAATTTTTCGCGCTTGTCGCTGAGCATCGAGAATGCCGCAGCGATTTCACGACGAGTGTCAGTCGGGTCAATCACGCTGTCTACATATCCACGCTCGGCGGCCACATACGGATTCAATAGTCGCTCGGCATATTCCTGTTCGAAAACCTCGCGCTCCTGTGGCGATGCGCGGCGTTGCAAAATCGCCGCTGCCTGCCCGGCACCCATTACTGCTAATTCTGCAGTTGGCCAAGCCATACACAAGTCGTTGCCCATTTTTTTAGAATCCATCACGATGTATGCACCGCCATAGCTCTTGCGCAAAATTACACAGACTCGGGGCACTGTTGCGCGACCGTAAGCAAAAACTAATTGTGCGCCGTGACGAATCATTCCACGCCACTCAAGATCTTTGCCAGGATAAAAACCAGGAGTATCGACAAGAGTCAAAATCGGAATGTTAAATGCATCGCAAAATGAAACGAAGCGAGCCGCTTTTTGTGAAGCCGGAATATCAAGTGTGCCCGCCAAATTCATCGGTTGATTAGCAACTACGCCGACACTTTGTCCGCTGATTGTGATTAATCCAGTCACAATATTGGCAGCCCATCGAGCACGAAGTTCAAGCAAGTATCCATCATCGGCAATGGCACGAATTACTTCTTTGACGTCGTAGCTACCTGTTGATGTGTCGGGGATCAATGCTCCGGCTTCGGGAGTGAGTCGGTCAGGCGAGTCAGCTGTTTGGGCAGTAGGAGCAAGTTCATCAACATTGTCAGGCAGAAAAGAAAGCACGTGTTCGACTTCAGCAAACGCCGCCTCGCGATCTGCGACAACCAAGTGAGCGACGCCACTTTGTTTGGCATGGATCTCAGCACCACCAAGTTCGTCGTTGGTGATTTGTATTCCGGTGAATTCGGCAACCATTGTTGGACCACTAACGAATGCATATGCTTCGCTCGTCATTATTACGATGTCGCTGAGTCCAATTAAAAGCGCTGGTCCAGAAACAGCAGGTCCAGTTACGACAGTAATGATCGGCACATATCCAGAGCACTTAGCAATTGCCTTTGCCGCTTGTCCCCATCCATGTAACGCTGCAACACCTTCAACAATGTCTGCACCTGAACTCCCGATCGCCATCACCAGTGGCAGACCTTTTTCATTTGCAGTATCGGCGGCGTGAGCGATCACGCCCGATGCTTCAGCCGAAAGTGCACCGCGTCGAACTGTTTCATCAACATCAACCCAAACTGCGCGACGGCTGATTGATTCAAGCCATCTGACTTCTGCAGCAGCGGCGCCTTTGACCGCTCGTTGAAGATGAACCGTCATGACTCTTAAGGCTACTTAGGATGAACGTTTGAGAGGGAACGCACCTTTGCCAGTGTGCACCCCTGGTTGATTGAATTCGGCTAATTCAATAACTTCGCGGATTACTGCGTCAACCGCTTGAGTTGCTTTGCTCGGAAGCGGTCGTCCTCTTTGCACCCAACCAACTACGCGTCGCGGCAACTCGGGTACTTTGATGCGTTTGAATTCTCCCGTCAACCAACTTGGGGCTGCAGTTGCTGGGACGATCGCTGCACCGAAACCTTCAAATGCGAGTGATGTAAGAAGTCGAACGCCGTCAATTTCGGCTTGCGATTTAAAAACAAGTCGCTGAGCGCCGGCTGCGCGATCCAAAATTCTTCGCAACGCAGTGTTCTTTGGTGGCAGCAAAAGTGGTTCGATCACTAGTTCGGCGATCGTGATCGTGTCGAGCGCCGCCCACTGATGTTTATTGTCGACGAGCAACATTAAGTCTTCGGCGAAAAGTGAGTGTGATTCGAGGTGTTCATCCTCGACAGGTAAGTGGACAATACCTGCATCAAGCGAGCCGTCAATTAGTCGTGGAAGCAAACTTGATGTACTGCCTTCTGAAATTGTTACGCGAATGTTGGGGAGTCTTGTTTTTATCACTGGCAGGATTGCTGGGATTAGCCACCGCCCGGTAGTGCCGATGCATCCGAGCCGACATTCGCCTTGAATCTCCTTTTCGCTGGATTGAACCTCGGCTGCGATGTCTTGAATTTGGTTGAAAACGCGTCGGGCATGTGCGACGACTATCTGCCCGTCTTCGGTAAGTTTGCCTGTTGCCCTTTCGACCAAAGTTGTCGAAAGTTCTTTTTCGAGTCGCGAAATATGTGCAGAAACATTGCTTTGGACGGTGGTTAGGGCTCGGGCTGCTCCCGAAAACGAGCCATTATCTGCAATTGAGATCAGGACTTCAAGTTGACGGAGTTCCATATCACTAAAAATGATAGGGGATATCTCGCCGTTCGCCTTGAGGTATAGGGCAATTTGTAGCATAATTAATGCATAGCGAAAGAGCCTCCCCCAGGTTCTTCGCATTATTACTAAGTCGGCTCCCCCAGTCGCCTTAGTTAATAGGTTGAGAGGTCCCGCCGAAGAGCGGGGCCTTTCCCGTTTAGTGCTTAAATAAATTTTGCCATTTACTTTTTGCAGTGGCGATGTTCGACGCGAGAGCATCGTTTAATCTCGTAACTGTGAATACGCCATGTCTCTTTGAAAATAAAAAATTCGCAGCAGTCGCCATCGGATTTTTAATCGGTATTTCCGCATTTTGCATCGCACTTTTTGTTGTGGCAGATAAAAGTACTGACACACGAGGCCCGCACATAGGTATGGCTCAGACTGAACAGAATCTGGGGGTGCAGTATAGATCTTCTTGGCAAGGTGATAAATCGCGAGCCCTTGGTGTGACAAGACTTTTCGCTATTCCCATTTGGGATAATGGTCAAGGATTGGGTAATCGAATGCCAAACTTGATCACCCAACCGACTCAATCACCAACGATATTTTTTGGTGCCAGGTACCCAGTTGAGTACATCGTCGCAATTCGGAACTTTATAGTAATGACGGCTGCCTTGATCGTTATGAACCTAACTGTTTTGTCATGGTCTGGTTCGAACTTTCGCCGACGACTACTTTTTTTAGATATCTCACTTCTGGGTCAATACTTTCTCTATGCAAGCGTTACCAATTGGTATCATCAGGCAGATCAATTTTGGGGCATGTGCCTGATTATTTCTGGATTTCTTCACTCAAGTTGGTACCAGCCAAGTAACTCAAATTCAAAAACAAGTCGTCCTGCAATAGTCTTCCTGGCTTTCGTTCTCGGCTTAAGCAACTTGTTGACGGGCCACGTGCTTTATTTTCAAATATTTTTTTTCGCAACGGCTTTTTTCGCCATTGTTCATTTATCTAAAATGAGATCAATTCTTGGTCTTTTCCCATTACTTCTCTTATTGACACTCGCTGGCGTGTTGGTCGTCCCGCAGATGATTGAACTTGCTTCTCAAGTCTGGAATACCCAAACTATTCCGCACACCTCGCAGCCCTCACTTTTTGATTTCTTCCAACCGAGGGATCGCTGGGTTTATAGATTTCAGCCGATTTTGGCCTTCATCGCTGCATCTTTTCAGCCAATTCTTCGGTTAATTAATGATGCCGGCCCAAGAACCGAATTTTTAAATTTTCTCTTCATTATTTATTTGGTTCGGAAATACACAGAGATTCAAAGTTCATCTACTAAACAAATGCTAAGAGTCAGTTTAGGGGCATTTTGTCTTTTGCTTCTTGGAGCGGCTTTTTTGGGAACGGTACAGCGCTCTAAGCTACCGCTAGTTTCAAAATTGTTCGACTTTCATGTCTGGCAACTTTCTCAACCTATGCTCATTTTGATTTTATTTACAGCAACTATCACATTGGGCAATGTTGAACAGGCTAGAAAGTCAGTGCGTCGTCAAGAATCTGTTGACAATTTTGTGTTAGTAATTGCTGTTGTTATGGCCTTGCTTTATCCAGTTGTAATGATCACCAAGAATACGCACATCACTAGCACGCGTCTTTTAAAAAATGAACTGGCAGAAGAAAACATTGCGAAGTCACCAGAACTCCTCGGATTTTCAAAAGGACTCCGCCATATTTTTGTTGATGGTGGTGAGACTAAAGCTGCAACATTTAAAGGATTTGAAGATTTAGAGATTCAGCGGGCGGGCTATCCTTCTATTGCATCGATTATTTACGGTCGAAGTTCAAATACTCTTAAAGTTACTGAACAGAGTTTTAGAAGCGTGATTTCGCCATCAACGGCAGATTGTCAAGCTGAAGTTTTGGACTTTTTAGCAATTAGTGCAATTGTTAGCGAATATACAAAATCGAGTGATTGCAGAACTGAGCTGTCTACATATTTTGGCAGTGAAACCGAGCGGACTATTAAGAGTGCTGCCGGTGATGACTTAGCGTTTGTCAATAAACCGAAAGTATTTTCGAGTTGGTCAATTGCGGATGACGCAAGCAGTAATCCAACTGAGTCGTGTCCATTGTTTGAAAAAGACTGCCTGTCCGGTTTGATTGTTGCAAAATTAGAAGTTGGGTCGCGCGCACCGTTTAAGTTGTGTGAGAGCGAGTGCTTGTTTACCTATGAATGGGTCGCACCATTGACCTCAAAGCAAGTTTTGGTTCCAGAAAACTATGACAAGACGATTGAAGTTTTAGATCAGGTAACAGGAGTTAAGTTGCGAACTGCTAACTATCAAGGTTTGCTAGCCGTTTCAATCCCGAGTGGAGCGACGAGTGGTGTTTTTGAAGCGACGATTAGACCCGATGCGATGATGTGGGTGCGAGTGTCAGCAACTTATATCCATACATTGATCTGGATTTTGACAGTGATCTTGATTTTGATTAGGGGACTTCGCGGACGAAAACGCTCAGCACTTGCTGGGACCGGAAGCAATGACGAAAGCAGCAGCCAAATCAGCCACTAATCAGCGAGAAGAAGAGAGCGCTGTCAATTATTTTTTGGAGGCTTTTACTTTTTTGCGCACGACATTGAGTGCGCTGCCAGCCTTGAACCACTGCACTTGTTCAGGCGAAAAAGTGTGCAGTGCTTCGAACTCAATATCGTCGCCACCGCGTTTGTGAATGATGCATCGAACTGGTTTGTCCGGCTCGGGTGGCATGCCACGCACACTGATTGTGTCAGTCTCGCCAATTAAGTCGTAATCTTTCGGGTCTGAAAAAGTAAGCGGCACAATTCCTTG
>CAMCZA010000056.1 GCA_945885515.1 Ferrithrix thermotolerans DSM 19514
GATTTTTGGTTGGGGTTGTGGTTGAGATTCTTGTTGCTGCAATTGTGTCTCCTGATTATTATTTGGTGGTTTGTGATTTACAAATTGAGCACCATAGCAGCAAATGTTGCACGGTTCGCAAATATCTCTGCTATACCTATGTGCTACAACTTCGAGTGGAGGTATTTATATGAACGAATCGTTCACAGTTGAAGAGATTGCAGAATTAATTAGAGATGAGGGTTACAAGGCTCTAGTCACAATTGATGAAGACGAAGATGCATTTATTTCATCCGCTAGTGATGGTGCTGAGTGGGATGTAGTTATGCATGGTTTTTCACCGTTTTTTGACTCGATCTCGTTTCGCTATTTGTTGTTCTCTGAGACTGACCCAATCGAAGATTGCAATAAGTTCAATAACGATTACCGCTTTCTTAAGCTTTATCGAGTTGTAGACGAAGAGGCAGTTAAGGGCAAGTTTTTTGTTCGTGTAGAAATGGATTGTGACTTTGCTGGCGGCGTTTCTAAGTTGATGGTTTCGGCCACGATTCGCCGTTGGATCGCACTTTTGCCACTGGCCGAAGACGCGATTTACGCCAAGTTGTCGAGCAAGCTCGAGAGCGAGAACCAATAATGCCTGCAAAGACCAAGAAACCCGTCAAAACACCCAAATATTACGTTGTAATCGTTGAATTAGATACAAAATTGCGTGGCCGAGACAAAACAAAGCCACACCTATATACAGGTATGTCAAAGACTCCGCCTGAAGACCAGCTCACGAAGATTCAAGAGTCTCGGTCCGCTGGCCCCGACTATGCACGAGGGCGTTATGTCAAAATTGCTGATGCTAACCCTTACGCGAAACCCCGAACCTCTGCTGAGGTTGCACGCCGTCGGTGCGATGAGCAAATTGAGAAATATATCCGACGCGGACACTTCGTCAATAACGGCGAGAAGTTTCACGTCTATGTAATTGATCTAAAACAAGACCACCTAAAAACCATGCCAAAAGCAGGATATGTATACGTTGGCAGAACAAGCAAAACACCTGAAGAGCGCTTTAAACAGCACATGGGGGGAAAGCCACTCGTAGGTAAAGATAGGCGATCAAAAGTAGTGAAGAGACTTGGAGTTCGCCTCAATTACGATCTGATGCCAAAATCTGTTTCAACCGAGACACAAAGTATTCAGTTAGAAAAAGATTGGGCAAAACGACTCAAAGATCGTGGATACCGAGTTGAAGCCGGTGATGCGACGCCAGATCGAAAGACGAAAAAATAGGAGACAACTATGGAAGAGATGATTGCAAAAATTACTGAGTTTCTGCGAAAGAATCCGAACAGCCGCGCACGCCTAATTTGCAAAGAGATTGGCGCCGAGAAGAAAGCTGTAAACAGTTGCCTCTATTCAAATATCGGCAAGCACTTTCTAAAACAAGGAGAAACTCCACCGCTGTGGCGAAATGTCGGCGACAATACAGTCAGCGACGACACACACAACAATGAAGCACACAATATTGATGCGCCTGAGCGTAATTAAATAGTGAAGTGGCTCGAAAAGTTAACTTGTAGCAATTAGGGGATTAACCGAGAGACCACTGGCAACAAATAATTGGTGAAGTGCTGCGGCATGAGACAGAGATGTGTAGCGGCGGTGCAAGGTGACGAGTTGTGAGCGAAACTCGCGGCCGTGTCCGCGATTGGCGCACGCAAAGTGTGCGAGTTCGTGAAGCAACGTGTGTTGTGAAACTTTATTCTTTGGCACTTTGATGCACCAGTTTTCAAACAGTGCGAGTCCTTCGATATTTGACGGAAGTTTTTGTCGAGAGACACTGATCGGGTCTAGATCTTCGTTCTCACAAACATTGTTTAGCCAGGCCTCAGCTTCAACCACGGTGAAGTTTCGAGTTGGCATTTCAGTTTCAAAAAGTGTTTCAACATCGTAAGTTGCAATCTTCTCAGCGTCTTGACTTTGATTAACCACGTGAACCCGAACCTGAGCCCGAACCCAAAGATCGTTGCCAAGAACCAAGGGTGTTGCTGCCAGTGCTAAAACTCATTCCGGCTGAGTGCCCCATACCGTATGCATCAGTGTTGTTAACAAACGAAGAACCAGTGTTCGAAAGGCCTGGCTCGGCTGCATACATAAACGAACTGGCGCGCTCAAATCTCTCAATAAGAACTAACTGCGAACCGGGTGTTTCTTTAAAAATCGTGTTTTGTTCTTTAGTCAGTTTCTTGTTGACCCCGGCAGTGAAGCCATGCCACCAAGACGTGCGAAACCGTCTGTCGCCGGTGGGCATCATCCGCAAAGCAAGCAACTCTGCAGCCTGAAACAAAACTTCAAGTGCGTGCCGGTCTCGTGCAGTACCAAAAGCAACCATGCGAACTTCGTTGGGTGCAACATCTCTATTCTCGCGAAAGCAAGCGCATGAGACTGCTTGTGCAATCACATAGAACAGCGAACCCCGCCGCACTCGATACGGGCCAAATATTGAGTGTTCAATCGCTTCGATTTCGTCGCTTTGCGAATTAATTTGCTCACGTTGTTTGACGTCTGCATCATTGAGGTTGTACTTCTGCATTAGTCGAAAGGCAAGAGCGATCGCGGTCTCGGCTTCGGCCTGCGGTGTATTCGGATGATTGGCCCGCTCGAGAATCAACCGAACCTTGTCACGAATATTGCCCGGCTCACGAGCGCCAGAATCAATAGTCACGGCAGAAATCTAGCCTTCAAAAATGAGTTCCGATTTATCGCCCATAACGGCGAAGCAATGTAAAAGCGCAGCATTCGACATATTTTGTTTAGTTTTAGAGGCAGTCATATGTTTTGTCCCGAGTGGTATTGCGAGTAGTGTTAAATTCAACAGTCAATCAAAATATGTGATAGAGATTTTATGAAAAAAATTGTTTCAACAATTGCTGTATTCGCTGCGATTTCTGCAATGTTGGGCAACGTCGCATTAGCTTCAATTCCGCTTCCTATTGCTCCTGCTCCTATTGCTCCTGCTCCTATTGCTCCTGCTCCTACTGAGCCTGCTCCTACTGAGCCTGCTCCTACTGCTCCTGCTCCTACTGCTCCTGTTCCTGCGACGACTGCAACAGTTCCTGCGACGACTGCAACTGTTCCTGCGACTACCGCAACTGTTCCTGCGACGACTACCGCAACTATTCCAGCGACAACAGGTGGACCAATCGCAACAGGTCCAACTGCAAGTTTTGGTTCAACCGGCGCGCCAGTCGGTAGCTCTCTTACTTCTGGCAATGTTGGGGCTGTTGATCCAAATGCATTCAAATCAATTACTCCAACTCAAGTTTCTGCAATTGCGCCAACTGCAATTGGTGGTTTTAATTCGACACAGGTAGCTGCGTTGCCGCCGACTGCGATGACTGGTTTTAGTTCGACGCAGGTTGCTGCGTTGCCGCCAACAGCGATGACTGGCATGAACTCAACCCAGATGGCTGCTTTGCCTGCATCAGCTATGGGTGGAATGAGTTCTAATCAGATGTCTGCTTTGCCGCCGACTGCGATGACTGGTTTTAGTTCGACTCAGATGTCCGCGCTTCCTCCGGCTGCGATGACTGGTTTTAGTTCATCTCAGATGTCTGCTTTGCCGGCGACTGCGATGACTGGTTTTAGTTCGACGCAGATGTCTGCGCTTCCGCCGACTGCGATGACTGGTTTTAGTTCATCTCAGATGTCTGCGCTTCCGCCGACTGCGATCAGTGGAATGAACTCAACTCAAATGGCTGCGTTGTCGCCAATAGCGATGAGTGGAATGAGCTCAACTCAGATGGCTGCGTTGCCGGCAACTGCAATGACGAGCATGAATGCTGGCCAGTTTGCTGCGTTATCGCCGATTGCGATTTCAGGAATGCAACAAAGTCAGTTCAAAGCAATCCCGCCCGCAGCAATGACTTCGTTTACAACAACTCAAATGGATCTACTACCAACAACTGCATTGGCTGGGATTACTCCAAGTCAATTCAAAGCTCTCACACCTGCGATAGTTGCATCAATGAGCCCGGCACAACTTAGCGCTTTGCCATCACAAGCATTAAACGCGGCTGCCAATGCTGCACCAGCAAATATTTCAAGCCCTGCGGCACTTGTAACGGCACTAACAGGATGGAATGTTGACAAAGTTCCTGCAGCGGCTTTCAGTAATTTCAAATCAGCTGATGCTGCAAAACTCTCTCCTGAAGTATTCTCGTCAATGAGCGCCGGCCAATTCACGGCGATGCCAGCAACTGCATTTTCGGGTTTAAAGGCCGATCAAGTTGACGCGTTACCAACCGCAGCTTTCACTTCAATGAAGCCAACCCAAGTTGCTTCGATGACACCAACAGCAGTTGGTTCATTGAATAGCGATCAGATTAATGCAATGCCTCCGACTGCATTTACTGCAATGAAGCCAACACAGATTGCTGCGATGCCGGCTGCTGCAATGGCAAACATGAGCGGACCACAAGTTGCGGCTTTGTCGCCTAAAGCTATGGCTGGATTAAAAGCAGATCAAGTTGACGCATTGCCAACCGCAGCTTTCGCTTCGATGAAGTCAACCCAAGTTGCTTCGATGACACCAACAGCAGTTGGTTCATTGAATAGCGACCAGGTTAATGCAATGCCACCGACGGCATTTTCTGCAATGAAGCCAACACAGATTGCTGCGATGCCAGCTGAAGCAATGTCAGAGATGACAGGCCCACAAGTTGCAGCGTTATCGACCAAAGCTGTGGCTGGTTTGAAAGCAGATCAAGTTGATGCCTTGCCAACAACCGTGTTTGCATCGATGAAGCCTGCACAATTTTCTGCGCTCAACGCAAGTACTGCACCAGGGTTCAGCAATGAAATATTGGCGGGCTTGACTCCGGTGCAAGAAAAAGCACTCAAGCCAGCATTTGTCAATGCATTAACAGCAGGACAAAAAGCAGCTCTAACGAGTTAATCAAATAATTCTTCGCCTTCTTTAGGCGTTGGATGCGTAGCCGATCATCGAAAGTGCTACGGCGGCGACTAGTAATCCGACGAACTGGCTCTTGTGTAGTTTCTCGTGGTCTATGAAAATCGCCAACGCAACTGTCGATACCGGGTACAACGAAATGATTACTCCAACGAGCGAGAGCAACCCGCCATGTATTGCCAAAAGATAAAGCCCATTGGCAGTTGTGTCGAGTATGCCTGAAAGAATTGCAAACCAAATCACTGGCCGAGCAACCTTAAGTCGCCTTGCGCCGAGTGACCCAACAATCGCAACTGTAGAAACACTCACAATTCGTTGACCAAGTAGCGGCCAAAGCCCTGAGTCCTGCGAGGTTTGTGCGAGGCACACGAAGATCACTCCAAAACCGAGACCAGAAATAACTGCGAGCACGATTGCTCTCATCGGGGTTGGCAGATCGTGATGATCGAGCGCATCGCCGACAAGTGCAACAGCGATACATGCGAGAATCATGCCGAGATAAGCGATTGATGCAGGTCGTTCGCCTTGAAGCAGGCCGACAATTACAGGGCTGCACATTCCGATTAGTGCGGCAATTGGCGCGACAACAGTCATTGAGCCAAGTGACATCGCTTGATAAAACGCAACTAACGCGATGACCCCACCGGCGCCCGCAAGGCCGCTCCAAAACCAATCTTGAAGTGGCATAACTGGAGTGTTGCCGACAGCAACTAACACGACTAACAAAATCAGCGCCACAAATTGGCCGAGAAACGTAACAGAAGTTGATGCTGAAACTTTTGTTGCCCGACCACCGAAGTAGTCACCGACGCCATACAAAACCGCTGCACCAAGTGCCCAAAACACAACCACAATATTTAGCCTAAGGTCAGAGTGTCGCGAGCATTGCCGCCAGTCGGTTAGCCACGGCGAAGCCGCCTATAAGCAGATATTCAACGCGATGGGCGTTGAGTAATTTCAAGAACTCGCTGAAGTCTTGAGGAAACTCGATCTGTTCCATAATTGACCTTACGTAGTTCAAGTGCGTGTTTAAGACGAGCCTCTGGTGTTTGTGTGGCCCAAAATGCCCGATCAGTATTTGCGGCATCAGAATGTGATGTCGCTATTGAAATTACTTTTTTGAGCACGCCACCATTTTATCTTGTGGCATCTGGCCGATTCGGGCGTTTGGTTGATTGCGATTTAGTGCCATTTTGTGAGTCTGATGTGATGTAAATTTTGGTGATGGGATTGGTGCATTCTCGGTATAAATTTTCGCGCCAATTTTTGCGTCGCGATAGCGGGTTTACGTTGACTGAGTTGGTTATTGCGATGGTTGTGCTGGCTGTCGTTGCCAGTATTGCAATCCCTAGTTTTTTGGGTTCGCGAAATAACTCTTATGACAAAGAAGCACAGTCGTCTATTGAGGTCGTGTTGCGCGCATCGAAGTTTCTTTACCAAAGTCAGGGTGATTTTTCTGATGCTTCGTCGGCGCAG
The DNA here is from genome assembly GCA_945885515.1 of Ferrithrix thermotolerans DSM 19514. Classification (GTDB taxonomy): domain Bacteria; phylum Actinomycetota; class Acidimicrobiia; order Acidimicrobiales; family Ilumatobacteraceae; genus BACL27. The sequence goes on from CAMCZA010000056.1 coordinate 6,419, forward strand.
TGTGGTGATTCGACTGGGTTGGCAGCTAATCTACAAAAACTTGAACCAAATGTTGATGTTGTTGCCAGTTCTGTTTCTTCAACTAATTCACGGATAGTTAGCGTTCAGGCAGTTCAAACTTGGGATTCAACTGGTGGCTTGTTGGGCTGTCAAGGTTTTTATGCAGTTGCGTTTTCGTCGAGTGGTAGTTGTTGGGCTGCCAGAATTATCCTTGAAGGCAAATATTTAGCTTCTGGCAATGCGTCACCAGTAGTTGTTAACGCTCAAACCAACACATCTAACAACGCTGTTACAACTTGGTCGGCGCTTGCGGTTAACGGAAATGCATTCGGTGTACTGAAACCGCAAACAAGTGCCGCTGATGGCGACAACACAAATAATCTCCTTGCGATAAAAATTGCATGCAAAGCTAAAACACAATCAACCGGCTCGGCTGACGTAAGTAGTTACTACATTGCACCTTCACAGTTCTACTCATCATGGCGCGATACAACCTCGGGCGGCACCGCAAGTTCATCGACTTCTGCATGTACAACAGGTGGCACATGCATTGTTGGTGACACAGGGCCAGGCGGCGGGATTGTATTTTATGTTCGAAGTGCTGGATTTGCATGTGGTCCAACGCTCGCAGCAACGTGCAAATATCTAGAAGCAGCTCCACAAGGATGGATAGTTTCCTCATATCCTACTGGGCAAACAAATTGTGGATCAGCGGGTGGCACAAACGGGACAAGTACAGATGACCCAAGATGTGTTTGGTCCGGCAACACTACAACAGAAATTGGTAGCACTGCGGGTGGTCAAACAATTGGAACTGGCTACAAAAATACGGTAGCAATTGTTTCACAAAGCAATACAGCAGGCAAGGCTGGCACCGTCACGCGCGCATATCGCGGGCCGAACAACTTGGACGATTGGTTTCTGGCATCAAAAGAAGAACTCACCCAGATGTGTAAATGGCAACGCAATCAGGCATGGCAATCAGATGCAACACTCTGTAACAACACTGGGATATTGAACACAGGTAGGAATGCAAGCGGTTTTTCGGCTACTTACTATTGGAGTTCTTCGGAGGGCTCTGCCGATGGCGCGTGGCTTGAAGGTTTTTTTGGTGGGGATACGACCGGCACCAACAAGTTTGCACAGAATAGCGTTCGCCCGATTCGGGCGTTTGGTTGATCACGTTTCAGTGTCGGTTCGGGTGTCTGAAGTGAAGTAGGTTCTCGTAGTGGGATTGGTGCATTTTCGGTACCAAATCTCGCGCCGCACGCGCCGTTCACCCGGTTCTCGTTGTTCCCGCCGAATTGTTCGTCGCGATACCGGGTTTACGTTGACTGAGTTGGTTATTGCGATGGTTGTATTGGCTATTGTGGCTGCGGTTGCGATCCCGAGTTTTTTGGGCTCGCGTAACAGCTCTTATGACAAAGAAGCACAGACTTCTATCGAAAATGTGTTGAAGGCTGCAAAGTTTCACTATCAAAATCAGGGTGATTTTTCTGATGCTTCGTCGGCGCAGTGTGGTGATTCGACTGGGTTGGCGGCTGATTTGCAGAAACTTGAACCTGGTATTGATGTTGTTGCCAGTTCTGTTTCTTCAACTAATTCACGGATAGTTAGCGTTCAGGCAGTTCAAACTTGGGATTCAACTGGTGGCTTGTTGGGCTGTCAAGGTTTTTATGCGGTCGCGTTTTCGTCGAGTGGTAGTTGTTGGGCTGCCAGAATAATCCTTGAAGGCAAATATTTAGCGTCTGGAAGCGTGTCGCCAGTAGTTGTTAACGCTCAAACCAATACATCCAATAACGCTGTTACGACTTGGTCGGCGCTGGCGGTTAACGGCAATGCGTTTGGTGTGTTGAAACCTCAAACCAGTGCGGCCGATGGTGACAACACAAATAAACTTGGTCTAATAAAAACTGCGTGCAAGGCCAGAACACAATCAACAGGTGTGGCTGACCTAGGTGGAAACTACATTGCGCCATCACAGTTCTACTCATCATGGCGTGACGTGGTCGCAGCACCATATATTGCAACAGCGGCAAATTGTATTACAACCGATACTTGCGCTGTAGGCGAAATTGGCCCAGGCGGCGGAACCGTGTTTTATGTTTCGGCAACAAACTTCACATCAACAGGTTCTGATTGCGGTACATCGTGTAAATATTTAGAGTACGCACCAATTGGGTGGATCGTGTCTACGACTCCATCAGGACAAACCAACTGCGAAATCGCAGGAACTAGCACCACTGACCCAAAGTGCAGAATGTTCGGAGCTGCAACAACCTATAATGGTACCGCAACTGCAATTGGCTCAGGTTTGGCCAACACCACGTTAATCACAGGTGCTTCTAATACCGTGGGCAGAGCGGCTACCGTGACGCGGGCATTTCGAGGTGGTACTAAGTCAGATTGGTTCTTGCCATCGCGAGACGAGCTCAACGAATTATGTAAATATGCACGTCAACAAACAACTGGTAACACTTCAACACAGTGTTCCAGTGCAAACTCGCTTCGAACAGGTTTTACGAGTGGCAACTATTGGAGTTCTACTGAAACTGGTGCAGCCACCTCGATCTATCAAGATTTCTCAACAGGTTCTCGTGGCAATCGTGACAAGGCTGAATTAGATTCTGTTCGCCCCGTGCGGGCGTTTGGTTGATCGCGTTATTTAGTTAGTTTTGCAATAACACGCACGAGATATTTGCCAACAGGAGAACTTGAGCGCCACACCAAGCCAATTGATCGGCCCGCCTCTGAAGAACGAATCGGCCGTGTTACTACTCCGCTACTTTTTCTTGCTTCAACCGATGCAGCCGATTGAGGCAAGCGCGTGACGCCCATGCCAGCCGTAACCTCATCAAACTTAGAGTTTAGTAACATATTGAGAATATAGGTACACTGATACACTATTTGATCATTAAATATTCAAACCGAATCAATCAGCCAGGAGGTGTTGTGGGTAGGCGGTTGTTGGTTTGGGTCTTGGTTGTTGTGTCGTGTGTTTCGTCGAGTGTGTCTGTGTCAAACGCGGCTGGCAGTGTTGCACCTGTTTCGTTGAGTGCTGATGTGTCTGTGATGCCTAGTAGTGCAACTAGTAC
>CAMCZA010000057.1 GCA_945885515.1 Ferrithrix thermotolerans DSM 19514
TTGGCAGAACCTCACGCACATCTGGACAAGGCTTTTCTGTCCGAAAGAATCGTCAATCCAACAGGCGATTTGATGGGCGCTATAAATGCAATGGGGTCGGGGCGAGATCTGATCACTGTCGAAGACACGATCGCTCGAGCAGAGCGTGCAGTGCGATTAATGGTTTCTAACGGCGTGACCGCAATCAGAACTCATGCCGATGTCACCGAATGGAATTCTCTTGACTCTATTGATGCGTTGCTTGAAGTACGAAATCGAACACGCGAAATTGTTGAGATGCAGATCGTTGCATTGCTCGGCTGGCCGTTATCCGGAGATCAGGGCGCGAGCAATCTTGCCCTCGGCAAGAAAGCAGTTTTGCTAGGTGCAGACATTCTTGGCGGTTGTCCACATCTTGATGTAGACCCTGTCGGCGCAAATATCGCGTTATTACAACTCGCCAGCGAATTAGGTTGCGGACTTGATCTGCATACTGATGAGCACACTGACGCGCATCGAATCTCGCTCGAGGATCTTGCTGAACGAGTCATCACCACAAAATTTGCACATTCGGTCACTGCAAGTCACTGTGTGAGTCTCGGCATGCAAACCGAGGCTATTCAACAACGAATTAGTGAAAAAGTCGCTCAAGCCAATATCGGAGTCGTTGCTTTGCCTCACACGAATTTATTCTTGCAAGGTCGCGATAACTCAACGGCACCACCCCGTGGCCTCACGGCTATAGCAAAGTTGCGCATGGCAGGCGTTCGTGTTGCCGCGGGTGCAGACAACTTGCAGGATCCGTTTAATCCTCTTGGTAGTGGAGACCCGCTTGAGACTGCTGCGCTGATGGTGCTCGCTGCGCATCAATTGCCCAGCGATGCTTTCAATGCCATATCTAATATGGCAAAGTCTGTCATCGGCACTTCACAATCGAATCTTAGAGTTGGCGATCGTGCCGATTTAATGTTGACGCAGGCAAGTTCGTTGCGAGAGGCAATTGCCAACAGGTCGGCGCGGTCAATGGTGATGTATCGGGGCAGACTCACCCACTTAACAGAGAATTAACCAAATTAGCTAGCCGCTTTTTGGTTTGCTGGTAAATCATCAACTATTCTTTGCGTGTGGCAGCGGCTCTTGCATTCAACAATGTCGGCATGACATTTCCAGATGGAACCAAAGCCCTCGGCGGTGTCTCCTTTGAAATTAATCCTGGTGAATTTGTTACCGTTGTCGGACCATCGGGTTGCGGTAAATCAACACTGCTGAGAATTGCCTCAAATCTTGAAACCGAAACCGATGGCAAGTGCGAAGTAGATCGCAACAGCATTGGTTACGTATTTCAAGACGCAACTTTGTTACCTTGGCGAACAGTACGAAAGAACATCGAACTAATCGCCGAATTGCACGGCATTAATTCGGACGACCGCACCAAGCTTGCTCAAGACGCAATCAACCTCGTTGGTTTAACAGGATTTGAAGAAAAATATCCGAGACAATTATCGGGTGGTATGAGAATGCGTGCCTCTCTAGCACGTTCACTCGTTATGAAACCAGAAGTGTTCTTGTTTGACGAACCATTTGGCGCACTCGACGAAATCACTCGGGAGCGCCTCAACGATGAACTTTTGCGATTGTTTCAACTTGAAGGTTTCGCGGGTTTGTTCATCACTCACTCGATCTCTGAGGCGGTTTATATGTCGACAAAAGTTCTCGTCATGTCGGCAAGACCAGGGCAAATTGTTGACAGTTTTGATATTCCGTTCGAATATCCGCGCGCTCACTCGTTGCGCTATGAGCCGAAGTTTGCCGAAATTTGTGGCCAAGTATCACTCGCCCTGCGTGGGGCACTCGTATGAGTGGCACATCTTTGAAAGTCACGAACACGATTGATCAATCGGCACCGCCGAGTTTGCGCATTGATGACGCCCCGCGCGAAGCCAACGAGCGAAATCTCTTCAGCGATTTCGCAGGACCCGTTATCGTATTTATTCTGTTCATCGGATTTTGGTATTTGCTCTCGACAAAATTGTTGCCGCCTCAAAAACGGTTTTTATTACCAACTCCACATCGTGTAGTTGACGAAGGTTTTCTCACTTGGTCGGCGGGAACGCAACGCGGACTCAAACCAATTCTGATATCACTATGGGACTCGGTCAAGGTCGCCGTGATAGGGCTATTCATCACCATCATCATCGGCACCGCCCTAGCAACTTTGATGGCAACACGTCGTTGGATGGAGCGAGCAACTTGGCCATATCTTGTTGCCTTGCAATCTGCACCCATCTTGGCGATGACGCCACTGATTCGAGCCCTAATCGATGGCATCCAGTTGCAGCGCATTCTCGTCGTCGTTTTGATTGCCTTCTTCCCGATTGTCAACAACACATTGTTCGGTTTACTCTCGGTCGACACCAGCCAACATGAGTTGTTCAGCCTGCATGGTGCAAGCAAGTTCACGCGACTTCGCAAACTTCAGTTTCCAGCGGCAATGCCAAACATTTTCGTCGGCCTGCGAATTTCCGCTGGGCTATCTGTAATTGGTGCAGTCGTTGGCGACTTTTATTTCCGTCAGGGTGGCGTTGTCGGTATTGGCGCACAAATTGATATTTATCGCGGACGCCTTTGGGGGGCCGAGCTGATTGCAGCCATTATTTTGGCCAGCATCTTTGGCTTGGTTGTATTCATTCTGTTCGGCCTGTTGTCAAAAGTAGCGATCGGCAAATGGCATACAACTACACGGGGCAGATGAGCACATTTGACGAAAAATAAATCAAGAAGCAATATGTAGCAAGTGAATATGAAGGATAATGAGTTGCAATAAATCACATCACTAGATAAAAAAGGAGAAGAAAATGAAAAGAAAATTATCAGCACTCTTAGGGTCGCTGTGTTTAGTTGCTCTCACCGCATGCGGTGGAAGTGACGCAGCTACCGAAGAGGTCACAGAAGAAACGACAGCCGCGGAGGAAGCAACCTCTGAGGTTGCTTCACTTGCAGGCGTTTGCCCGGACACAATCACTTTCCAGACTGACTGGAACCCAGAATCCGAACACGGTTTCCTTTACAACTTGGTTGGCGAAGGTTACGAAGTTGATGCTGCTGGCCTTCGGGTCACAGGCGCACTCGTTTCAAAGGGTCAAGACACCGGAGTCAAAGTGCAGGTTCGCGCAGGTGGACCAGCCGTAGGTTTCACATCACCGACATCGTTGATGTACTCAGATCCAGATATTTTTCTGGCTTTCGTCAGCACAGACGGTGCAGTTCAAGATTCGGGCGAGTTCCCAACAATGACTGTTGTGGCTCCGTTCAATATCAACCCACAGATCATTATGTGGGACCCGGCAACATACCCAGATGTGAAGACAATTGCTGACCTCAAGGCAACAGGCGCGAAGGTTCGTTACTTCGGTGGCGCTGCATACATGGAGTACTTCACAGCGAATGGCATTCTTGATGCAAAGCAAGTCGACGGCAACTACGACGGCACACCTGCCAACTTCGTAGCTGACGGCGGCAAGGCCGCACAACAAGGTTTCGCGACTTCAGAGCCGTACTACTACCAGAATGTTCTCACTGACTGGGCAAAACCAGTTGCATATCAGACGATCCACGAAGCAGGCTGGACGGCATACGCGCAGTCACTTGGTGGCAAGCCAGATGTAGTGGCAGCAAACAAAGACTGCTTGAAACTTCTTGTTCCAATGATTCAGCAATCACAAGTTGACTATGTAACAGACCCATCTCGTGCAAACGCATTGATCTTGGATCTCGTTGGTCAATACAACAACGGTTGGCTATATGACGCTGGTCAGGCTGCAGCAGCAGTTGAACTCGGTCTCGCCAATGGTTTGATTGCAAACAGTCCAGACGGAACATTGGGAAGTTTTGACCTTGAGCGCGTAGAAGCTTTCATTGCTTCAGCAGTACCGGTGTACACAAAGATCGGCGCAAAAATGAAGGAGGGTATCACCGCCGCTGACATCGTGACAAACGAATTTATTGATCCCACTATTGCATTGCCATAAGTAATTTGGCATAGCTAAGAATTGTTTTAATTGATATCTCGGGGGGCGTTCGCGCCCTCCGAGTGTCATTTACGGGCTCAATTCTGAAAGTAAGTAGACTCTTATCGATGCAGTCTGATCTACGTTGGCAAAGTCGCACACGATGCGAAGCTTGCAGAAATATATTTTAATTCTTCATGTCCACTGATCTGAGTACGACCCCGTCAGTGGTTGCTAAAAATAATTCGCTGCGTGAAGTGCTGCTGTTTTGTGCTGTCTTACTTGTCGAGATTTACAGCCTTGCAGTGGCGTTTGGTGGACCGTTTTTAGAAGTCGGATACTTCCTGTTAGTTGTAATCAGCCAAACAGCGGCCGGTGCTTATATCTGGGCCAAGTTACGAGAGCACGAACGCATCCTTCCACTGCCAGAACTATTAGCTATGGGATTTGCGATCGGTAGTGCCAGCGCGGCAATCTCGCAACTCATCGTCCGCGACCTTCTTGGAATCAGACTGTTCATCTCACCGCTAATACCAGTAATTGCTGTGCTCATCTGGCGGACATTCAAACAAAACGCTCGACTGCCGGTACAAATTTCTCACGCCAAAGCAAACACCCTGCTCTGGTTGCTCTTCCCTGCCCCACTGGCGATCAGCTTTTTCGCTTGGGAACTCTATGCAGTTTTTGTTCTGCCACTATTTTTGTTCGCCTACTTTGCTCATAGGTTCAATATCAAGAGTGTTTTTTCAATAGCAGTCTTTGTGACCGTACTTTCGGGACTTTTTGCACTTGTCCTTCATGTAACTAGCAAAATTTCGGTTGCTTTTTCATTTGCTGGCAATGACGAATTGTTCGATGAGGGTCACGCAATTGGTTTTGCTAATTGGGGGATTAATGAAAACATTGGGCAAGTTGGCACATCGTTCGGCTACTACAAATTAAGTCATGTGTGGCTCGGTCCAATTCTCGAGCTCACCCAAGCGTCCCCAATGCTTATTTCAACAACCGTGACGACACTGGTTATATTTACGATTATCGGTCTTGCGTTTTGGACGACTGCATACCGTCTGTTTGGTTCTACAAATACCGCCAGCCTCACCGCAGTATTTGTATTCGCTCAACACTCGGTACCCGAGCCCTTTGCATTGAACATCAGACTGGCGCAAAGTTTCGTAATTATCTTTTTGGTTTGCGGTATCACATTGCTGACGATTTCCTGGCTAAAATATCATTACGAGTTAATCGCTACATCCGTAGTCGTATTTTTGGTTTTTGCGACACGTGCCCAGTACGGAATGATTTTGGTTTTGGGCATCACGCTTCAACAACTATTTTTATTAGTGCGGCGGAATAACTCTTGGCTAAAAGTTGCACTGAAGTTATCTGCAGTCGGTCTGGCAGTAATTTTGGCATTTTTCGTTTTTTTCAATCAGCTACAGGCTGCATCGAACACAGATCTTCCGGTTTCGAAATTTAAGCTTTTGGATTTCTTGATAGGGGGAATAATTATTCGAACGATCGTCCCCCTAGTTGAAACTCGCAAACAAGTTACTATGAAAAATTCAGTAATTCTTACAACTGTTTTGTCGGCGGCCGTAGTCTTTTTTGTCTTACCCCAATCAACGCTCGGACAGGCCCCAACAATGACGATCGTCTTGCTATCGTCGTTTTTTATAGCCAACGAATTTGTTAAATCAAGTTTAATTTTAAGAAAATCAATGCTCATATCTTTTGTAGTTGGTGCGATGATTGTTGGTGCTGCACTTCGAATTATCTACGATGCATACAAGTGGGAAGACATAAGTACTCTCGATGGCCAGTCGGCAAGACATATTCTTATAAGATACTTGGCGAAAGTGTCAACTACCGGCGACTATATTACCCGGTATTCACTTTTCGCTTTTCTCGCAATCTTGCTGATTGCCGTCATAGTGCTGAGAGTAGGTAACAACTTAATTAAGATCCATGCAACCATCGTGACGCTAGCCGTGGGTATGTCACTTGGAGTCTCCGTCGCTTCTACTTTTCGGACGGTGACGGGACATTACCGATACGAGATGAATTTGAGCAGAGATTTGGGTTACGACTCACCGCTCATTTGGCTAACCGACCCGGAGCGAGTTGAAGCACTTATATGGATCAAAAAAAACACGAGACGCGATGCAATTTTTGCGCAAAATACTTCACTTCTCAACACCAACTTTGACGCTTCACTATTAATGAGCACTGTCACCCATCGCCGTGCCTATCTTGAAGCACCGCATTTTGGTGCCACAGATGATGACGACAAATTAACACGACGTGATACTTCTTTAAACTTTCCGGTCGCACCATCAGATTCAAAATTAGAGAATCTGAAGATCGAAAAAGTGAATTGGTTTATCGTAGATCTCGCAAACACCCCGCTACGCAACTGGGAACCTTGGGCAACCATACGCTTTGCGAACAACAAAGTCGCAATTTTGAAATTATCTCAACAAGACAATAAAAATGAGTAAACCCAGCAATTCTGCTACCACGGCAATTATTGTCACCCCAGAGCCTGATTCGCTACGCGATGTGTTTATGTTTTGTGCGGTCTTACTTGTTGAGATTTACAGCCTTTCGGTTGCATTTGGGGGACCATTTCTTGAAGTCGGATACTTCCTGTTAGTTGTAATCAGCCAAACATTTGCCGGTGCCTATATCTGGGCCAAGTTACGTGAGCAAGATCGCATCCTTCCACTGCCAGAACTATTAGCAATGGGATTTGCGATCGGCAGTGCCAGTGCGGCAATCTCACAACTCGTCATCCGCGACCTACTTGGGATCAGACTCTTCATCTCACCGCTGATACCAGTAATTGCCGTGCTCATCTGGCGAACATTCAAAAAGAACGCTCAACTACCAGTACAAATCTCTCACGCCAAAACTAACACCTTACTTTGGCTACTCTTTCCCGCCCCACTGGCCCTCAGCTTTTTAATTTTGCCACTGTTTCTCATTTTTGTGATTCCGATGGTTTTGGTTGCGATCGTTATATACAAAAGTAACTCCAGAGGATACTTGGTTACGTCACTATCAATAACAGCACTTGTAGCAATATTTGCTGTAATTATGCGGAGCTACCAGAAGTTTTCAATCGCAATCACTATGGCTGGGTGGGATGAAATAATGGACGAATCGTTTGCCATCGGATTCAGCAACTGGGGAGTTGAAGAAAACATAGGACGGAGCGGAAACCCATTTGCATACTACAAATTAAGTCATATTTGGTTGGGTCCAATTCTTGAATTAACGCATGCACCACCAATGATCATCTCGACCTCGGTGATGGTCATAAGCGTCTTTACCGTCATTGGATTAGCGCTCTGGACATTAACTCACCAGATTCATAAATCTTCTTTAGCGGCAGGAATCGGCGCTGTGTTAATTTTTGTCCAACATTCACTTCCAGAACCATTCAATTTACCGATCCGAATTGCTCAATGCTTGGTCATTGTCTACCTCTTCACCGGACTGACCGCAATTTCAAAATCTTGGAATAGCGCCTTAGCAAGTTCTTTAGTTGTGGCCACAGTTATATTTGTTACTTTTTCTACCAGAACTCAATACGGCATGATTATTTTTGTGTCAATTTTGTTGCATCAATTCGTGTCACTAATCAGATGTAAGGCAACGTTTCGCCGCACAGTTGAAGAAGTCCTTCCATATTGTCTTGCCATAACTCTGTTTTATTTTATTTTTATGAACCACCCCAAGCACGCAATTGTTTTGCCCAACAGTGCCTCGCTACTTGGACTGGGTGGACTATTTGTTGGCTATCTTGGGGTCCGAGCCTTCATACCAATAATTGCAATACGAAAATCCGCGACGGAAAGCCAAAATCTCCTTGTTTATGTAATTTTTTCAGCCGGCTTGCTTTACTTCATTATCCCCCAGTCTGCACTCAGTGGCTCACCCGAATGGACCATCGCATCAATATCAACGATTTTGATCGCTCCAGAACTCGTTGCCTTGTCCCGAAATTTTTCTAGAAGGCTGTTGCTGAGCGTGTTTATATGTACTTTTTCGGTTGGAGCCGTAATGCGCTTAGCATACGATTTGTATAAGTGGAAAGACTTGAAAGACCTCAATAAGCATTTAGCAGCATTAGCAAACTTTGTAACCTCTGGGGCACTTATTATTGCTCAGTCCACCTTGCCGTTTTTACTTTGCATCGCAATCATTTTTGTCGTTTTGAAACTAAGAAACATTTTGAATCATTTCCGATCAGTTGTTGTATTAACTGCATTAAGCATGACTTTTGGAATTTCCACGGTGACGATGTTTCGAACTGTTACAAATTATTTCAGATACAACCAAAATATGACTACCGTAATAGAAGACGATACTCCGATGGCTTGGTATACCCAAAAGCAGCGAAGCAATGCGCTTAGTTGGCTTAGAGAGAACACGAACAAAGATGAAATTTTTGCGCAAAACACTTTGGTACCCGACTATCAAAGAACTAGCTATAGCGCATCTTTAATTCTTGGTGGGATCTTGCATCGGCGCGCATACGCCGAAGCAACTTACGGAGAGAATTTACAAAAATCCTACTCAAAAATCAAGTTCCGTCAATCACAAAATTTGCGCAAAGATTTACAGCGGCTTGACACATCTTATTATTTCCCAATTCATCCCTCGTGGTTCTTGTTGGAGAATTTGCAGGAGGCGAATGTGAAATGGTTTGTGGTTGATTTAGGAAACACGCCATTGCGGAGCTGGGAGCCGTGGGCAATCACACGATTTATAAACGAAAAAGTTGCGATTCTTGAACTGCCGCTAGCAGTCGAAAAACCTGACTGAGTCTATTTACCGAAGTTAAAAGTTGAGATTTCGCCGAGTGCTTCGCCGAAGTTTTTAACCGCCGACGCGAACATTCGAGAGCCCAGTTCGGCGGTGGCATGTGTTGGGTCGCCTATATGCCCCTCAACGAAGAAGTCATTTGACAGCCAGCCGAAACTGACTGACCCGCCAAAACGCAGATGTTTATTCATCGCCATCTTTTCGGGAACACGACGCACAGCCTTGGACATATCAACTAGATCAGGTCGCAAGTGCAACATCACTGACGTCTCATCGGTGCCACCATGGATTCCCATCCCTAATTCACTTTCCGCAGATGCTCCACCCTGATCTGGCGGCATTGACGGATGCGCAGTGAATGTTTGCAGACCGTAGCTCAATCTCAGTTCGCGATTGACAACATTCAACAGCGCCGAATTGCCACCGTGTCCGTTGAGAAAAACGAGTTTTTGAGCATTCGTCTTTGAAATGCAGCGACCGATGTCGTCGAGCACATTGAGCATCGTTGTCGCTGAAAGCCAGATCGTTCCTGGAGCCCATGCATGCTCATTTGATTTCGTATACGACAGTGTCGGCAGTAACCAAACATCGAG